>CAYGVP010000014.1:0-18717 GCA_964353385.1 uncultured Dehalococcoidaceae bacterium | reverse complement strand
TTTTATACATTTATCTCACTACGTTGACTTCAGTATGTTAACCAGCCTTTGATCAATGTCAGTGATACTTCTATTTTTGTGCCACTACCTCTAATCAGCGATAATTTAACGGTACCACCCACGCTCTTGGATTCGGCGATGTAACTGAAAAGGTCCGCACCATCTCTAATAGCAATTCCGTCAATGGCGGTGATAATGTCATTTACCCGCACGTCCCCCATGCCCGACGCCTGACGGAAGATGCAACCAAATGTGCTCTCCAGACCTCTCTGGATAGCAACCTCAGGAGTAAGGTCATCCATTGACCAAGTACCAGGCAACATGGCATTGTCATAAGAACCATTAGCGATAATGGCATCAGCTACTCTTTTGACTTTATTTGATGAGACAGCGTCTTTAATGCCCTCAGCTGAAGAACTGCTGGATTCTGCTATACCGATAACCTGTCCTTTTCCATTAAAGACTGGACCACCGCTGTTGCCGGGGTTTTGGGCGGCATCGTATTGAATTAAATTACTAACCCACCCGACACCACCAACATATACAATTTGTTTAGTCCGGCTGATAATCCCATAGACCACAGTTTCAAATATTCCTAAGGGATTACCAACGACAATGACAGGCTCGCCAGCGACAAGAGCACTGGAATCGGCTAAAGGCAGCGGTTTAAGATTTGAGACTCCGCTTATTTTTATAACTGCGACGTCGCTAGCCCGGTCACTACCGACAACGGTCGCCCTCTTACAGGTGCCATCATGCAACTTAACATCTATGTAAGACTGACCATCGATGACATGCCAGCAGGTTATGATATAGCCGTCCGCGCTATAAACAAAACCGGAACCGGTGGCGGTATTACCTATTATCTGGCATACGCTGCCAATAACGTCATCATAGACCTCACGGACGTTCATGGTTGACTCGGATAACTGCGTCCCGATACTAGCAACATTTGTGTTAAGGCTATTGATACTACTCTGCGCAGAGTTCAACTTGGTTGTTGTATCGCTCTTGAAAGCAGACAGGTCGGAGTTAAGACTGGTTACATTGTTCCGCACGCCGGTAATATCACTCTGCACGCCGGTGAATTTACTGGTGGTGTCGGTTTTAAAGCCGGTCAGACTGGAATCTACCGATGAAATATTACTATTCACCGTGCTTAACTGGCCGGCGGTATCGGTTTTAAAAGCCTGGGTATCACTATCCAGGGCACCGATTTTACCATTGAGAACGACGGCAAACGCCCCGGCACCTATACTGATAACGAAGAGGACAACTATTAACCATATAACTACCTTGTTCATCATGCGACCTCCTTGAAATATGATTACTTAAAATACTAATTGACTAATTCAAGAACTGTCAAGTAATCTTGAAAAAAAGCCCTCTTTGCTGATACAATACTAAAGCGTGCCGAGGTGGCGGAATGGCAGACGCGCTACGTTCAGGGCGTAGTGTTCGAAAGGGCGTGGGAGTTCAAATCTCCCCCTCGGCACCAGACCTAAGAGGTGCGCTTGTAGCTCAGTTGGATTAGAGCGGAGCCCTGCGGAGGCTCAGGTCGTGGGTTCGAGCCCCGCCAAGCGCGCCACCCGGGCGGTTAGCTCAGTTGGTTAGAGCACCTGCTTTACACGCAGGGGGTCAGAGGTTCGAGTCCTCTACCGCCCACCATCGAGACTGGAAGGGACTTTCCGGACCCGATGTATGTTGTGAAAAGCATAGGTGGTTGAATCTGATTAGACCACCTGATTGTATAAAACAGGGCGGGACTGCAAAATGAAAAATGGTTGTGTCAATAAGGTCACAAGCGCCAGTCAGCACGTCAGTTAGTTCACTCGTCAAAGGTTTCATCCTAACACAGCGAACAGACTGTAAAAGCCCTCGCACTATTGAGTATTACGAAAACAATCTCCGGCGTTTTCTGTGGTATGCTGACCAGCAAGAATGGTCTGATGATGTCCGCCTGATTACAGAATGGTACATCAGAGAATTCTTGGCATACACAGGCGGGGAAGGTAACAGATGGGGGCTGACCGGTAATGGGTCAGAGTCCAGCAGACCAAAGGCTACATACTGCACAGTTCACCATTATTACTGTGTCCTGAAAGCGTTCTTCAACTGGTGTGTCAGAGAAGGCTTTATTTCTGAAAGTCCTCTTGTAAAAATCAAGCTGAAAAATCCAATATTAAACGTAGTCCAGCCATATTCCAGTCAGGATATACTGAAGATGATAGAAGTGTGCGATTTCGACTACAAGAACAACGCTCAACTACTCAGCAGCCGTAATAAGGCAATTATCCTGATGTTCTTGGATACAGGACTAAGGGCTAGTGAGTTGGCAAATATTAAGCTTAACGAAATAGACTCGGAGCGTGGTTGGATTAAGGTTAAAGGCAAAGGCGCAAAAGAAAGGGTTGTCAGAATAGGATCAACGGCGCAAAAAGCTCTCTGGCGATACCTTGTATATCGCGAGAAGATTAAATGCGAAGAGCTATGGATAACTGAAGAGGGCAAGCCGATGAAAGTAGGCGGTATTCAGATAATGCTAATGAGGTTGAAAGATCGTGCTGGAGTAACGGCTAAAGGTAATTGTCATAAGTTCCGACATACCTTTGCGCTAAATTTCCTAAGACAGGATAGAAACCCTTTTAACCTGCAATACTTACTGGGACATTCTGACTTAAGAATGGTTAAGCACTACGTGTCAACGCTAGGGATGGAAGATGCTCTGAAAGCACATGAGAGCGCTAGTCCAGCGGATATGTTGGGTTTAAGGTAAACATCTTAGCAGGGTGTGCCAATAGGCCAGATTTTGATTACAATAAGCGAAGCGGGGCAAAAGGAAAGGCGGGCGGAGGCTTTAGCCCGCCCGCCTGATAGGAAACATGTAGTAGCTGGTATAATGGACTCATAGAATTGGAAGGTGTGAAGTATGGCAAGAGAGAAGCGAACATACCTTGATAGACTGAAAACAATGCCGGGAAACCAACAGGCTTTCATGTTAACAATGAAAGCTGCAAGAAGGGCTTCCTGCAAAGAAAACGGGGAGACTGACCAGGAAAAATATCATGAGTTAAAGCTTAAGATAACAAAAAAGGTCGCAGAATTGTGGGGACTATCTCCCATGATGGAACAATATATTATTCAAAGATGGGTAGAAGGTAAAGCGAAGCTCAAGGTTAAAATACAAGAAAAGGATTATCCATTTTTAGGTATAGGTTTGTTCAGCGATAGGTCAAAAACAACGGGACATGATTTAGAATTGGAGATATTATTCACTGGTAAAGATATTCCTGAATTGTCGAGTATTAATTCAAAACTTGAAATATTGGAAACTAGGCTGATAACAAACAATCAGATAAGAAAAAACCACATCTATCTTGATGTAACAGGATTGGACTATCAGGACTTACGGATTGCTTATAAAACTGTAAATAAATGCCGGAAATTACTTGGAATTGATTTCAAAGATGTTAGGACAGGTGCTCCAGAATCCATGGATTTCACGACAGCTTTGTTAACAGCTATGGGCGAAGAAAGAGGTTTGAGTAGGAAAAAGATAGCAGAGATAATGGGGTTTAAAATATATAGTCGAGATAATCCTAGTGGTTCATATCCTTTGCTACAAAAATACCTGAAAGTAGGAAAATGGATTTTATGCAGACTGAATAAACTGGAAGAATATATACATGAAGTAACTGGAATAGACACAGATACCCTTTAGTAGTCGCACAATTGATGAGCAATTACATGACTTAGACAGATATTAAAACCCGATTAATAATTATCCCTAGACGATAAAGTCTAGGGATTTTTCTTTTATGGAGATAACAACTTCAAAAACGATAACCGTAACAGAAGCGGGTCGAAAAGGCGGATTGTCTCTTCTAGATAAGCGGGGTCACAGTCACTTTTCCGAAATAGGCAAGAAGGGGCAAGAAGTGCTAAGAAAGTGTTACCCCGGAATGGCTTCGGCGTGGGGTAAAAAAGGAGGTAGACCGAGAAAAAATAACATCTAAAAAGCGGTGGGGGAAGTGAGGCAAATAATAAATAGGAGGATTGCAGCCCGCCCTAATATTAATGTCTCATTCCCCCGCGCATATTCTACTACCTGTTTCGTGGGCGGGCAACCATTTAAAAGTGGATAAGAAAAGATATCGCAGAGCGTTTACTCCACCTATACTTGATACATTAGCGATAACTGCACGGAAGCCGGAAAAGCCACTAAAAGAAAAACAGTGGTGGGAACTGAAACCAGAAGATAAACTGCAAAAGAAGTTTAATCGCGCTTATCAGCGGTTTATGCTGGGGCGAGGGTTTGCCGGACAATATAGACTGATTACATTGACAACACCTGAAACATTCAAAGGTAATATACATCAAGCATGGCGAAAGTGGGTAATGCGTATGCGCCGACGCGGGCTAGTGCGGGAATATTACACTGTTAAAGAATGGAATGAAAAGCATACTTGTATTCATATTCATGCTGTACTACGGCTAGACTACATCAGCTATCAGATAGCACGCCAACAGTGGCAGGATGTGACTGGAGCGGTTTGGATACACGTTGAGAAAGTGTATTCAATTAAGGGTATGGCTAATTACTTGGGAAAATACCTCAACAAGGGATACAAAGATATGCCCGGTACACGTGGTTACTGGTACGCTTACGAGTGGATTTATCGCAAGTGGCGTGCATTTAGCAAGTCAATGTTTAGGCTAGGCGAATCAATTACCGAATGTGAGCATGAGTTAATTCATGGACTGACGGAACTTAAACAAAGACTGGATTATATAAACTGGCGACTTATAGGGGCAACCTTGAAAGCTGTAAGAGAGGGGTTGCCTGTTACTGAGTTGGTACAATTTTAAGCACGAAGGATGCTGTCAAGCCTGAGTGAAACATCACCATGTAAATGGTCGGCTTGATAGCTGATGAAGTGGAAAGATAATGGAAAGCGGGGGAGCGATTAGCTCCCCTTATTAGTTTATATAAATATGAGGGTATTGACTTAATTCATAAATTGGTATAATTTTATGTAAACAGCATTAAATATGGAGAGGGATATGGGGATTAAAGAAGAAATATTTGAAGAGTTCTTAGGAGTATTGCAGAAAGAGAAGGAGATTCCAAGTTCAATTGTGGCAGAGTTAAAGAGATTGAAAGAGAGTGGGGAAAGTATCTCAGAAGAAAAGGTTTTAGAATTAGTTGAAAAGGGGTGTAAGGATGTCAACGGGGATAAAGAAAATTGATATTAAAGCGTTTAGGGGAATACCCGAATTAGAGATTAATTTAAATGGAAAGGGGCTTATTTTAAAAGGTGATAATGGTACTGGAAAAAGCTCGATAGTGGATGCAATAGAATTTTTCTTCTTGGGAAGAGTAAATCACCTAGAAGGAGTACAAGGTATCTCGTTGCAGCGACATGCTCCACATATATCATATAAACCTGATGATGTGAAAGT
This sequence comes from uncultured Dehalococcoidaceae bacterium, assembly GCA_964353385.1. Taxonomy (GTDB): domain Bacteria; phylum Chloroflexota; class Dehalococcoidia; order Dehalococcoidales; family RBG-16-60-22; genus RBG-13-51-18. The sequence goes on along the minus strand of CAYGVP010000014.1, from coordinate 13,254 downwards.
GACATTAACTTTAGATCCGGGCGGGATTGTACTTGAAAGAACTTTCAAAAGACAACCTGAGTACCCGAAACAACTGGCAGAATATTTTGCAGTAACTCAAACCGGTGTATATATACTTAGAAGAGCGCAGGTTTTGGAGTTTATTATTAGCCAGCCGGCAGAACGTTTTAGGACAATAGGAAGTATTATTGGTATTGAAGAATTAGATAACATCGAATTAGCTATGATGAGAGCAAGGGACAAGTTAGAAACAGATTCGAATGCAACATACGAATTAATTCAATATTATAATCAACAATTATCCAATATTTTGGGAAAGGATGTTAGTTCGGCAGTTGAAATTTTTCAAGCGTTGAATGATATTCTAAAGAATGCCGGATTACCATTGATTAAATCGTTAGATGATGCTGAGAAACATGCTGAGAAAATGTTATCAAAAGTTAAAGGCGAAGACGCCGTACAAAAAGTTGCTAGGTTGGAAGAGTTATGCTTGGATTTAAAAAGCATAGTAATTGACAAGGTTAATTTGATAAAAGCAACTAACGTAGTAAATGAAAAAATCAAAGGATTATTAGACGAACAAAATAAGAAAGAAAGGGCTGTTGTTAGTTTGCTTGAGATTGGCGTTAAGGTGATGGTCACATGGCAAATGGATATTTGCCCTCTCTGCCAACAACCGATAGCAAAGATGGAAATTCTTGGAGAGATAAAAAGAAGACTTGGTGTAGTCAAAGCTCTGTCGGACAAAGCATCCGAAATAAGAAGAGAGTGCTTGGTAATTAAAAATAAACTGGAAGAGATCTTGAAAGTGTTAACCAGAATTGTTCCAAAAAATAAAGAGTTCCCAGTATTAGGGGAATATAACGAAATGTTTGCGAAACAAATAGCTTCTATTAATCAATTACTCAAAGTAATTGATTCAGCCTCAGAAACACAAAACATAATACCTTTAGATATTTTGGCTGGCATTTTAATAGACACGAAGGATATGTTAGGCTCCGCTTGTAAAAAAAGTGATGAATTGGTTGGGGGCGAACGGCTTACGAGTGCTGAGAAAGAAGTGTTGCGAATTGTAGGTATTATAGGACAAATAAAGAACATATTCGGCGAACTGTCAAAGAAAAACGGGGAGCTAAAATCAATTAAAAGACAACTTGGAATAGCAAAGAATATATTTTCGAGCTTTACTTCGATAAAAAGAAGGCGGGTTCAAGACATTTTTAACGTGATACAGGGAGATATAGAAAGATATTACTCTATATTACATCCTGGAGACGCGCACAGAAATATAGAACTGAAAATTCCATCAAGCCGAAGAGCAAGCGTCGAATTAAGGATTGAGTCGTTTGGAAAGAAAGATGAAGACCCAAGGGCTTACAGTAGCGAAGGTCATCTTGATTCTCTTGGCCTGTGTATCTTCTTGGCATTTGTAAAAAAGTTTAATCAAGATTGCTCTCTTGTAGTTTTAGATGATGTGGTAACAACAGTTGATGTTGGCCATAGGGAAAATATATGCGAGTTATTGATAGAAGAATTCAGCGATAAACAATTGATTGTAACAACACATGAGAATTTATGGTATGAACAGCTTCGTAATCATCATCGTGCAGCTAAAGTGGAGGGAAAATTTAATTATATTTCAGCTGTAAAATGGGATGTTAATTCTGGCCCAACGATCAGGCCTTATAAACCAAGATGGGAAAGAATCGTAGAAAGGCTTGAGAATGGCGATAAGAGTGTGGGTACAGAAGGTAGGATTTATATGGAGTGGGTTTTGGAAGCAATATGTAATTCTCTAGAAGCACAAGTAATATTTAGAAATTCAAGAGAGTGGAATATCGGGGAGTTATATTCATCAGCGAAAACCAGAGCAGAACGATTGATAAATAATGATGAATATAAAGAAAAGGTATTAAAGGCATTTACACGCCTTGAAAGCACAGCAATATACGGAAACATCGTTTCTCATAACAACCCAATGGCAGAAGAATTGTCAATTACTGAAATAGGGAATTTTTGTAATGCTGTTAATGATTTGTATATCATATTTTTATGCCCAAATTGTGGAAATCTAATGAAATATGTTCGTGAGTCGAAAAGAATTAGGTGTTGTACTCCAAAGTGTAACAAGCAATTCGAAGTGAAGACACTATAAACTTAATCGAAGGATTATTAATGATGGCAGAGCCAATACTCAGGATAGGACAACGATCATACCGCCTAGTAGATTATGGGATTTTTAAAGTTCCGGTAAACGAACTGGAAAATCTACAGATTGGGGACTTGCCACCGCATTCTGCTATATTAGTCGTTGGACTTCCTGAGCCGCCAGAAGATCATGAGTTTTACCTGACGGTGACAAATGGTGGAGGCGAAGGTGATTACGATTATCTAAACGTTTTTGGATGTGTTACGTTTAGAAGTCAAAAGGATGCATTCCGAAAGATGGAAAGAATACGCCGTGTCTACCTCCCACTTGTCGAGAATGGCGAATTACCAGATGCTATGATTTTATCGCCAAGACCGCCAGATAGGTTTAGCAATGGTCCGTCGTTTTCCCTCGATTTCGCTGGCAAGCCATCAATAGTTGTGCGAGAGGCAATATCACCAATGATCCGATTGTTCGAGAAAATGAGTTTCCCCGAGGTTAGACTTTTCATATGTCACGCTTCAGAAGATAAGAAATTCGCACATGAACTAGCTTCGTACTTGATCAATACTGGAGCAGAAGTTTGGCTAGACCAATGGGAGATAAGAGTTGGAGACAGCATAGTAGAAAAGATTAATAGTGCTTTAACGGCAGCAAGCCATTTGGTTCTAATTTTATCATCTCATTCAGTAAAAAAGCCGTGGGTTAAGCGTGAGTTTTCTTCAGCTCTTATGAGGCAATTGGCGAGCAACTCCATCAAGGTTATTCCTGTTCGAATCGATGATTGTGAGGTGCCGATAATTTTAAGTGATGTAAGGTATGCAGATTGCAGAGATAGCAAAGAAAATGGATTCAATGAAATAAGGCGGGCTCTTTTCCCCTAAACACCTCAATAATAGGATGGATAACTTACCTATCCGCAATAGAATATTATGTATACTAACTATAATACTTAACTCTTAAAGAACACTTCAATATCCTAAATTGACATATACCTACTAAGCTGGTAAACTTTCCCCAGAAAAGGAGGCAAGCGGCCTCCGCCTTTTATCAAGAGTGCTTTACACGCAGGGGGTCAGAGGTTCGAGTCCTCTACCGCCCACCATCGAGGCTGGAAGAGGTTTCCAGACCTCAGTAGTGGTTCTACTTGACAAAGGGAATCCTTTAAATGTATACTTTATGTATAGTTCCAGTTTAGGTTGTTATACACTTCTTAGAATCCCCCTAGATTTATATCAAGTATTGGATGACCCGAGCTCTAACTAGAATTTAGACGAGAGGAGGTCATCCAATGAGTTTTCAAGACAAGTCAATCCAGTGTTCCGATTGCAAGACTACCTTCACATTCACTGCTGGGGAACAAGAATTCTTCCAGACTAAAGGCTTTACCAATGAGCCTAAACGTTGTTCCTCATGCCGCCGAGCCAACAAAGAACGGCGTTCCGGCAGTGTCAGCAACAGCTACGCGTCACGGTATTAAGTCTTCTGCGTATCTATACCCCGTGTCTCCTATAGGCCGAAGTATCCTTAGAAGGGCAAGCAATATGAATAATAGTCATATATTGTCTGCCCTCTAGGATTACTAGCGGGACTCTTCAAAATGATAACTACATTACCTTAATAAAGCCTATCAAGTCACGCCATGAAAATAAATTAGAAAGGAGTGGCCCGCATAAATGGACACGAAATCTTTATCAAAATCAAGAAGAATATTTATTCGCAGGGAGAAGGCTCGGATTCGCAGAAATGTTTTTGATTTAAAAGAACAGGAAAAATTGATTAGCGGCTTATATATAACAGTTCATCAGGCGTAGACACGCCTGGTAAGGCACACAGATTCAAACCATAACATGTCTATTACCTAGAAATGAGACGGAGGTATTATGATTTTAGACTCTATGTGTGTTCATTGGTGGATGATTGGAGACTACTCGGTAGGTCACTGCAAAAAGTGCGGTGCCATAAGAGATTTTGAAAAACTAAGACTAGAAGAACAGGCACGCATGACCATTCACAGGGCAAAAAGGCATCACCCAGTTGTCAGTGCTGTCATATTATAACTAGACTATACACGCAGGGGGTCAGAGGTTCGAGTCCTCTACCGCCCACTTAATCGGGAGAAACCTTAAAGTCGCTTTGGCATGCCGCAGTAGATGGAGTGGATAATTCCTTTCAGGATGGATGCTCTTCTTTACTTCTTTGATATTAATCAATTACTATTTCAAAAAATTTATTTATAAGCAGGTGTTTTCGATAGATTATAGATATTCCGGTAGTACCCAGGTCATGTCCATTAAATTTCGTGTCATTGTGGGCAGCCAGTCAAAAGGAATTGAAATAATTTGCTTATCAGCCGGAAAATGCTTATATCTTTTCGGGCCGTAAAAGAGGCCGGTATTCATATAATTGATTTCCCCTGTCTTATAAGGATAGACATATAGCCAGGCACAGCCCATTACTCCCGTCATTTTACTGACCCACGGCTTGCCTGTTGTGTAGCTCATCGCTCTAAGTAGTATTTCCGTTTGGCTGTCATTATCGGTCATGATAAAAAGCAAATCCGGATCGAATGATAATTTCGATAATGGGGAAAAGACAAGATAATTAAGCGTACCCGGTTCTAACTTAGGTAAATAATCATATAATCTCCTGTTGGCCCTGGCTTCTTTAAAAGTACTGTCTACCGTGGATAAACAGCCCGCGGCGCAGCTTTTGGGGATGTCACACCAGCCGAGTACCCATGAACCTGCATAGCCACATCCCTCATTATCCTTGTCCACGTAAAAAGGCGAGTCAGCGATCTGGGCTTCAATGAGCATGGCGCATAAACGAATTTTCTTATCCAATCTTTTTATGCCTTCTGGTTTATCGAACAGGAATTTAACTCCCACGGGAGACCTGGAAAAACGGAACTTTTTAAAGACAGCCAAATCAGTATTTTTTAATTCCACTGTTTTCTCCTTCAGGAACGTTGTGTGTACAGAACTGGCTAATAAATCCAAGTATGAGTTGGACGCATAACAAAAATCTATTTTATACTCCTATATATAAATATAGTGCTTAATGTTGTCTATGATATAAATCAAGAAAAGCGAGAGAAATTAAAAGATACAATTACTTATTTTGATTTTCAATACATAGATGTAACCTCTCTGGGTCTTTTATTATTATCTTCCCGCGGTCAATACTTAAAATATTATCTTTCTTTATCCTGGTGAGAACTCTGGTGGTTGTTTCGAGAGTAGTCCATGACATTTTGGCTATATCTAAATGAGTCAGATTAACAATATTACCACATCTTGCATTAAGATTAATAAGTGTTTTTATTAATCTGTTATTGGCAGTGTCACATGCTACATCAATCAGTTTATTAAATAATATATTAATAAGGTCAATAGTGAGATCAGAAATCCTTGATTGAACGACTGGATTACGTTTAAGAAAACTGATAAATATTTCTTTATCGAATGAATAAAGGAGAGTGTCATCCAGTGCATAATAACTGACCGTGAAAACTCCCCCCCGAAGAACCTGCCCCCACCCCAATGTCTCACCTTTAAATCGGCAATCAATAGTAAACTCTTTACCGTCTAAAGAAATTTTTGATATATTCACCATCCCCTGCGAGATCAAGTAGAAAGCATCCGGTTTATGGCCTTCAAGGCATATCAGGTTGCCTTTTTTGAAATGAAGTTCAGTCCCTTTCTCTATCAAATCTAACAGTTCAGCCCTGCTTACGCCATTAAATATCGGTAAAGCTTGTAAAAATTCCAGCAGGTTTGATTTGTTATACTTAGCGCTCATTGAAATGCCCCATTAATAAAATCTTTCGAGCGTAATTATACTAAACGAAGTCCAATAGAAAATCAAGCATTTTCAATAGTTTATTTATTTCACAGGAATTACAAGAATAAACCGGGAGAATTAAAAGACCCTGAATCGTTGATTCAAATCATAGACTATTTACCATCAGATAGATATAATCTGCAATGTCTATTAATATGTACTTGTATATATACTTGAACATTATATCACACTGTGTCTAAGAGATATTTTACGGAATACAGTTAAATGATAGAGTGCAACCAATGTTAGTGTTGATTAATGCAACCCTGATTAATGGTAAAACTAAAAAACCTATAAAAAATGCAAAAATACTGGTTGATAAAATTGGCTTAACGCAATAATAAGAAGTGACTTATATGGAATTAACCAAAGAGCAAAAAATTAAGCTTTATACAAATATGGTACGGGTGAGAAAGCTGGATGAATATTTAGTCAAGGCTTATTATGATGGGAAACTTGCCGGGCCTTTCTTTCATAGCCAGCAGGGACAAGAGGCAATCGGAGTTGGGGTGTGTACTTTCTTAAGGCAGGATGATTATGTATGGTATACCCACCGCGGACATGGCGTATGTGAGGTCATTTCCAAGGGGCTCCCTGCGAAAAAGCTCATTTCCGAACACCTGGGTAAAGTGACAGGTTCATGCCATGGTATCGGTTTTATTAATACCTGTTCTCCCGAATTAGGGATATTTGGCATGGGGGGAACTGTGGCCGGGGAGTCGACCCTGGCGGCGGGAGTCGCCCTGGCAGCTAAACAAAGAGGGAAGCAACAGGTTGTCTGCGCATTTTTTGGAGACGGGGCATTTGGCGAAGGAAGCCTTCATAGCGCTATGCTCATGAGTGCCAACTGGAAATTACCTGTCATCTGGCTCTGTTCCAATAACGGCATGGGCATGTGGGTACCCGTAAAAGCATCCTATCCCAAGGAAAATATCGCCGATATAGCTTATGGATATAATATTCCTGCCGCTATTGTGGATGGACAGGATGTCATCGCCGTATATGAAGCTGCTCAAGTAGCCATTGATAGAGCCAGGTCTGGGAAAGGCCCAAGTTTCATCGAATTTAAAACCTGCCGTTACAGAGCGCAGGTGGAAGGCATTCCGGATTACTGTCAGGAAGGGCTCCGAAGCAAACAAGAGGTAAACAGGTGGAAGAAGAGAGACCCTCTGGTTATATTTAAAAAGCGGTTAATGAAAGAAGGAGTTCTGGACCAGGCTGATTTTGAACGCATTGATAAAGAAACGTCTTTAGAGGTTGAGCAAGCTGAAAAATACGCAATGGAAAGCCCGCTACCCGGACCTGAAATCCTGGAAAAAGCCCTTTATGCCGACTGATTGTAAAGGAGCAACACATTGAGGACTATTTCATATCGTCAGGCTATCAATGAAGCTTTGACGGAAGAGATGGAAAGAGATGATGCCGTCTTTATTTTAGGCGAGGACGTTTGCCAGGACCAGTGGCAAACACATTCAGGCCTGGTAGAGAAATTCGGCAAGGAGAGAGTAAGGGATACGGCGATAAGTGAAAATGCTATTATTGGCGCGGCGGTAGGTGCGGCGTTAGCAGGCTACCGGCCGATTGCGGATATTATGTTTGCGGACTTTCTATTTTGCGCGGCTGATGAGACCCTGAATCAAGCGGCCACTCACCGTTTCTCCAACGGCGGGATAACCAGGGTCCCCATGGTTATTAAAACTGCTATGGGGGGCTACAGCAGCGGAGGGCCGATGCACTCTCAATGTCCGGAGGCTTTTCTGTGGCATCGCCCCGGCCTGAAAATCGTCCTCCCATCAACTCCTTATGATGCTAAAGGTTTACTTAAAACGGCCATCAGGGATAATAACCCCGTGGTTTACCTTTTTCACAAAATGCTTTTGGAATCCACTGGTGAGGTTCCAGAAAACGAATATACGATTCCACTTGGATTGGCGGATGTAAAAAAGACCGGTTCGGATGTAACTGTGATTGCCACTGCCTATATGGTCAAAATAGTAATGGATGTAGTAAAGCAATTAGAGTCCCGAAATATAAGCACGGAAGTGATTGATTTAAGAAGTCTGGAGCCGCTTGATATTGATACGATTATTACTTCTGTAAAAAAAACCGGAAGGGTGGTTATCGTAGACGAGGATCTTGCTCGTTGTGGTGTGACCGGCGAGATTGGTCTTCAAATCTTGGAAAAAGCATTTAAATATCTTGCCAGCCCCATAAGAAGAGTGGCTGCTAAAAATATTCCCATCCCGGCCGGATGTCTGGAAAAAGAAGTCTTACCCAAAGCGCAGGATATAGCTGATGCCATCGGGTTGGTTTTAGGATTGAAAGAAAACCTGATTGTCAAAGATACAAAGTTAACACCGGGATTTAAAGTGGTTTGATTCATTTTAATAAGACAGTAATTCGGTATCTATTATAATCAATGGGTAATCCCCGGAGTACCGATAGCATGAGGGGCTGTGTCTCTATCCTGATACCGGTGTGGCTGTGCGGGAGATGTTACATTTCGGCTTGAACTGGAGGCAACATAGTGATACAAAAATTAAGGTTCCGAATCGTACTCTTCGCGGCGGCCTGGTTGATGAGGCTCGTAGCCAGGAAATACCCGGTTTTCAGGGAACATATCAAGGCCAAAAACTTCACTGCCCAGGTAAAGGCGGTAACCGGCTCGATGGGCAGATATTTCACCTTCGATAACGGCAGGATAATTTCCCGGAGTGGTTTCCACCCCCGGCCTGATGTCACGCTGGGATTGAGCGATATCGCCCTAGCCAATAAGATGCTGGTGCCATGGCGCAATAGATTGCAAGAAGTAAATGCCATGAAAAACTTCCGCCTGACACTGGACGGCCCCGATGAGCTAACCTGGCATTTCATGGAAACGCTTAGCCTGATATTTTCCGCGGGCATCAAGTACGGGACAGACATGGGCAACAACACTAAAAGATATATCAACAACTCAAACGCCGGGCCGCTCTTCGTTTATGTCAGGAACGGCAAGATAATACGCATGACTCCCATTGAGTTCGATGCCAGCGACGCCCCATCCTGGACCATCGCCGCCAGAGGTAAGAAATTTACCCCTGCCCGCAAGTGTACCGTTTCCCCGTTCGGATTCGCCCTGAAATCGATTGTTTATTCGCCTGATCGGCTGCTGTACCCCATGAAAAGGGTCGACTTCGACCCTGACGGCGAGCGCCATCCGGAGAACCGGGGTATCTCCGGCTACGAGCGGATTAGCTGGGAAAAAGCCCTGGATATCACGGCCAATGAAATTAAGCGGGCCAAAAGGGAATACGGACCGGGGGCCATCCTCACCAGCACGCCGTCCCACCATCTCTGGGGCAACATCGGCTATTACTTGAGCGCCCACCGCCGGTTCACCAACCTCATCGGTGCGACCCAGGTCGTCTTTAACCCGGATAGCTGGGAAGGGTGGTTCTGGGGGGCCGTACATCACTGGGGAAATTCCATGCGCCTGGGCAGCGGTGAAATTTATGGCACGGTTGAGGACGCCCTCAAAGAGTGCGAGATGATGGTCTTCTGGTCGAGCGACCCGGAGTCCGTGCCGGGCGCCTACAGCGGCTTTGAAAGCACCGTGCGCCGGCAATGGCTCAAGGAGCTGGGTGTCAAGATGGTGCACATCAACCCGTATTACGATGCCACCGCCGCCCTGATGGGCGGAAAATGGCTCGCCCCCAGGCCGGACACGGGCAACGCGATGTCCCTGGCCATCGCCTATGTCTGGATAACGGAAGACCTGTACGATAAAGATTACGTCGCCGCTCACACCACCGGCTTCGAAAAGTGGCGGGACTACATTTTAGGCAAGGAAGATGGTTTGACCAAGACCCCCGAATGGCAGGAGGGTGAGACGGGTGTCCCTGCCAAGGATGTCAGGGCGCTGGCCCGGGAATGGGGCCGCAAGAAGACCTACCTGGGCGCCGGTGGCCCGGGCAATCAGGAGGGCGGGGCCTGCCGCTGCGCCACGGGGCTGGAATGGGCGCGTTCCATGGTATGCCTGATGGCGATGCAGGGGATAGGCAAACCCGGCGTCAACATGGGCAATATGACTTACGGCGCGCCCCTCGATGCCAGGTTCTATTTCCCGGGTTATGCTGAAGGCGGAATCTCCGGCGATATCGAAGGGACGGCTTCGGCGATGAGCCTTTACCAGCGTTTGCCTACCCTTCCCTCGTTGAACACCGTCCTGCAAAGAGTTCCCCGTCTTAATATCCCGGAAGCCATTCTTGAAGGGCACTGCGAGGGCTACCCTAACAATACCAAGACCATAGAAGGACAGTTCTTTAAATTTACTTACCCTGCTCCCGGCAACGCGGAAATACGGATGTATTACAAGTACGGCGGGTCCTATATCGCTACCATGAACGAGACCAACCGCTACGTGAAATCTTACCGCAGCCCGAAACTCGATTTCGTCGTGAACCAGTCCATCTGGATGGAAGGTGAGGCCAAGTTCGCCGATATCATCCTGCCCGCCTGCACTAACTTCGAACGATGGGACATCGGGGAGACCAGCAACGCCGGCGGCTATATCATCCATAACTTTAACAAACTGAACCACCGCATCATCACCCTTCAGCACAAATGCATCGAACCCCTCGGGGAATCGAAATCAGACTATTCTATCTTCCTTGAGCTTTCCAAGCGGCTGGGGCTGGCCTCCTTCTTCTCCGAAGGCATGACCGAACTGGACTGGTGTAGACGCATATTCGACGCTTCTGACCTGCCACAGGTCACGACCTGGAAAAAGTTCCTGAAAAAGGGCTACTATATCGTCCCGGCGCCGGCAGAAGAGCTGAAACCACCGCTGGCCTATAAGTGGTTCTACGAGGGCAGGAAGAAAGACCTGCCGGAACCAATCCCGTTGCCAGCGGACTATACCGGGGAATATTTAAAGGGCCTCCAGACGCAGTCCGGCAAGATAGAGTTCGAGTGTTCGAGCCTGAAACGCTTTGACCCCAACGACCCGGAGAGGCCAACCATCAGCAAATTCATACCGTCATGGGAAGGTCCTCACACGCAAGAGCTCTTTAAAAAATATCCGTTGCAGATGATGTCGCCCCACCCCCGCTTCAGTTTTCATACTCATAACGATGGCAAGGACAGCTTTATTAACGATGTCAAAGCCCACCGTGTCCTTATTGATGGCTATTACTACTGGATTGTGAAGATAAACACGAAGGACGCCGAAAAGCGGGGTATCAGGCAGGATGACCTTGTTAAAATATTCAACGACCGCGGCGCGGTTATCTGCGCCGCCCAGCTTACCGAGCGCATTCCCCCGGGTGTCGTCCAGTCTTGCTGTTCCTCCGCTGTATACGACCCCATCGGCGAGCCGGGGTATTCGGTCGACCGGGGCGGCACCGTCAACCTGTTGACGTCATCCCGGCCTGTCATCAAAAAATCCCACAGCGCAGCCTCGAATACGTGCCTCGTCCAAATAGAGAAATGGGAGGAGCAGGTTAAGTGAAAAAGTTGAATATCGTTATCGATGTCGCCAGGTGCGAAAACTGCAATAACTGTTTTTTAGCCTGCAAAGATGAATTCGTCGACAATGACTTTCCGCCCTACTCTGTAGCCCAGCCCAGGCACGGCCACAGATGGGTAAATATCATGCATAAGGAAAGAGGACAGTTCCCCGTAATCGATGTTGCCTACCTGCCTATCCCGTGTATGCATTGCGATGATGCCCCCTGTATGAAAAAAATCGGGAACGGTGCTGTATACAAGACGAACAGCGGAGCGGTCATCATCGACCCTGCGAAAGCTCATGGCCGGAAGGAGATACTGAACTCCTGTCCTTACGGTGCTATATGGTGGAACGAAGAGAAAAACGTGGCCCAGAAGTGTACCCTGTGCCTGCACCTGCTGGAAGATGGTTGGAAAGAGCCGCGTTGTGTCCAGTCCTGCCCCACCGGTGCCATGCGCCTAGTAAACGCCGAAGACCCCGAGATGGCGCGTATCGTTGCCGACGAGGGACTGGAGGTGCTGCATCCGGAATATAAAACAAAGCCCCGTGTCTATTACACCAACCTGCACCGGTTCCTCAAATGCTTCATTGGCGGCAGCGTCGCTATCAGGAGCGGGGCGCTTACCGACTGCGCTGAAGGGGCGAAGGTAAGTCTTTTCAAGGACAAACAGAAAATAGGCGAGGTCACGACGGATAACTATGGCGATTTCAAGTTCGATAACCTAGAGGAAAACAGCGGCCGGTATAATATCGATATTTCCCTTAACGGCTATGAAAAAAAGACAGTTGAGGTAGACCTTAAAACCAGTATGAACCTCGGTACGATATTGTTAAATATACCAAAAGTTGGAATTTAGCACCAAAGACATGAGATGTGATTATCAAATTCATGGTCCTCAATCAACAAGACTAGGGTATTGAAGCTATTTATTGACAACAATCAAAAAAGAGAAAGCTGGACCGGCCCCAGTACTTGCCCATTCAATCCGTTCGATTTCAGCCTTGACGAAACCGCCAATCAGCTCAAGGTTACGCGCGAACTGGACAACCGAGAAAGGTACATCCGCCCTGCCATGCACGGTGATTTGTTCAGACCCGAGATCTAAAGAAGTAAACATAATTCCTTCAGGTTCCGACTGGGTAATAGCAGCAATATCACTTACATAATCCGGTGAGTCCAGGATTGACTGGTAACTGGAATTTACTAAATCTATTTGAGTCTTGATTTCAGTGATATGATTCTGTACAGACTGGGAGGCATCAAGAGCGCTTTTTGCCGCGTTATATGCCGCGTTAGCTTCATCCAATTGCGTCTGTATTTCACCGATTTCCGTCCGCACCTGATTCTGCGATAGAAATGCGAATGTCAGAGCAGCAATGCCCGCGAATGCGGCAATTGACCCGAATATTACTTTATTCGACAAGCTGCTAATAGCGGCGCCTCGCAGTTCTCTGGCAATCCTGCCCAGGTTGATACTGCGATAAGGAGCAGTATTTCTGGTGACTTGCTTTTCCGGTATGACCTTCATGAGTAATGAGCCGGCGTTAACGGCATACTCATTTGCGGGCAAATCGGAGATTACTTTATTAGTCGGAGCCAAAAGCTCTACCGGGTAATTGACTTCCTGCTGCACCAGCTCGATGACACTTTTGTCGTTCACAAGTTCGCCGGTCAGCAGGATTTTAGCCGTATCTTTAATCGGATTCTTCGGATGATTGCCGTTATAGAAATTGACCATCTTGTTGAGTCTGCCGACAACCTGCCGGA
>CAYGVP010000013.1:0-19222 GCA_964353385.1 uncultured Dehalococcoidaceae bacterium | reverse complement strand
GCGGGTCAGTCCACCTTCATGGTGGAGATGGTGGAGACCGCCAATATCCTGAATAATGCCACCCCCCGCTCCCTCCTCATCCTCGACGAAATAGGGCGGGGCACCAGCACTTATGACGGGCTTTCCATCGCCCGCGCTGTGGCGGAGTATATCCACAACTATAAGGGACTGGGCGCGCGCACGGTCTTTGCCACCCACTACCACGAAATGGTCGCGCTAGCCGCCTACCTTCCCCGCGTGAAAAACTTTAACGTCGCCGTCATCGAGGAAGGCGGCAAGGTGATTTTCCTCCATAAAATCGTGCCGGGCGGAGTGGATAAAAGCTACGGCATCCACGTCGCCCAGCTGGCTGGCTTGCCTAAGTCGGTACTCCACCGCGCCCGCGAGGTCTTAAGCGAACTGGAAAGTGACGGTAAACAAGCCAGGCCGATGAAAAAGACTAAAGAACCGGCTGTACAGCCAGCGCTCTTCGGGCGAAAAACGGAGATGGAAAAAGCTTTAGACAGCATAGATATCAACTCCCTAACGCCACTGGAAGCTTTGAACAAGCTGTATGAATTGAAGAAGAAGTTGGGGGAATAGTATATCGTCATTCCGTACTCGATACGGAATCCAGGGGTGGGAAAAAGGGGAGGAGCAACACGACGCTGGATTCCCGATCAGGTCGGGAATGGCGGCGGGTAAAAGGGGAAAGTGCCGGGAGCGTTTAGGACGCACACGAGGCAGGAGGAATACAAATGCAATCTGATTCGCTAAAAGAGTTGTCTTTATTGCATGAGGCAGTTAATCAAACATCAACAGATACAGAGAAACAAGTAAAAAGTGTTGATTTAAATTTACCTCTTACAATTATTGCGTTTTTAGTTAATATTGGTGTTGTTTATTATTTTAAAAATCTTATGATTTATTGGATTACAACTTCATATTTTTTTATTAGTATATGGTCAGTTTTTAGTGCTTTTAAGAGTTTGATACCAGCTTTACGAGCAAGTGGTATGGAGCCTTTAAATGAAGGATATGGAAAATTTGGACCAAAAGCAATGAATTATGGATATACTTGGATTTTTGAGGTGACAGTACCATTAACAAAAGCTATCGGTTTGATATTTCTGATTACTTTTGTTGGATTGTTGTTAATATTAATGGAGAAAATCCAAACCCCCAATTCAATTAATGTAATTTATCCATTATTAGTATGTACATACTATGTATTGGCTATGTTGTTTCAAGGCGTTGCAACAAATTTTTCACGTCAGGGTGGATTTTCAAAAAATTACAATTTTATGACGCAAATAATAAAGAAAAAATCAATCAGGATAGCAATAAAAGTGGTTACCATACTTTTTGCTTTGATCGTTGTTGGAATACCAGTATTAGCCTTGATATTTACATTCCCACTTATTTTGCCTTTTAGTACTGATTCATACTATTTAATATTGGTGTTATTCTTACAAATTCTATTATTTTTCATTTCAGGTAGTTTTTTTAGTTCGCTTTTGGTTAAAAAGGAACTTAATAATTCTATAACGAATTTGTCTATTATTAGTGAAGAGATTAGTAATTTGAAATTAAACAACGATATTACAGAAGAAAAAGTTGAAAAACTTAAGGAACAATATACTTCTTCTAAAATATATGAACTAAAAATAGAAGACTTTTGGGTGGTTCATTATTATTCTTTAAATATGCGTAAAGTATATTTAAGCAAGTTAATAGAGAGTAAAGATGATACATCTACATAGAAGTGAATTTTTATCCCTCCATTTCCCACCTTGCCCCTTTTCCCTTGTTAGAGTACACTTTAAAGCTGTAAAACAAATCTAAACCGGAGGTGTTTTATGAAAACGCTCGTCATTTATGATTCCCAGTTCGGCAACACGGAGCAAATCGCTAAAGCCATCGGCGGGGGAATAGGGGTGGAGGCTAAAGTTGTTAATATAAAGCAGGCCAGTCCCGCCGAGTTTGCCTCTTACGACCTTATTATCGTCGGCGCGCCAACGCAGGGCGGCCGGTATAGACCGGATATGAGGAACTTCCTCGATGGTCTTCCCGCGGACGCGTTTAAAAACAAAAAAGCAGCCGCCTTTGATACTAGAGTCAAAGGGTGGGCAAAAATTTTCGGTTGGGCTGCTCCGCGCATTGAAAAAGTCTTAAAAGACAAAGGCGGCAATCTCGTTGCCCCTGCGGAAGGCTTTATTGTTAAAGGCACCAGGGGACCTTTGGTGGAGGGGGAGGTTGAACGCGCCGCCGCCTGGGGAAAAGACATTGCCGCGAAATGACATAACACCCCCGACCTTTAGAGTAATTCAAACAAAGAGATTGCCACGCTTAGCTCGCAATGACCCTCCTGCGCTTTTTAACAGCTTCTTAACAAACACGCATCTATAATAGAAATGTAAGGAGGCAGCGGAAAATGCGGGGTTAACCCTGACCTAAAGTGCGGTTTTTACTCATTGACCCCGTACGATTCGGGACTGATAAAATTAAATAGAAGACGGGTAACTAAAGACTACCTTCCTTCGTTATATTTATTGAGGGTAGTTTTTTGTTGGCTTTTTGTGAAGGCTGGAAACGAATTTGAGACACAATTGTGTCCTTTGTTTACTAAGATAATAAACGGAACAAACGTATCGTACTTAAAATTTGTATGTGCGGGTGCTTTATGAACAATATAGAGAATAAAACCATAAAAGTTGACGGACTGGATACACATTATTATATCGCGGGGCAGGGAGAACCGCTGGTGGCTATACACGGCGGCGGCGGCGATGCGCGCACCTGGCGGCGCAATATCAGCGAGCTGTCCAGCAAATATACCGTCTACGCCCCGGATTTGCCTGGTTACGGGGGCAGTCAACCGCTAAGCGGCAAATACTATATCCCCGAGCTTTCCGACTTCGTAGAAAAATTTACCGGGGCATTAGGGCTGGAAAAGTTCAACCTCGTGGGGCATTCACTGGGAGGCGGCGTGGCTCTTAACTATGCCTTAAAATTCCCGGCAAAGATAAAGAAGCTGGTATTGGTAAGCAGTCTGTGCCTGGGCAGTGAAATCGCCTTCTGGGTAAAGCTTCTTTCGGTACCGGCTTTGATACGCTTCCTTGGCGGTATATTCGTGTTTGGATTTAAGTTCGTAAAATGGCTTGTAAGCCACCTTAATCCGGCGAAATATATTTTGCCGCTTACCCCCGCGAGTATGCTTGTCGGCGTTAGCATCAGTGATTTACATCGCCAGACCTTGGTGCTGGAACAAAGACTCCCCGAGGTAAAGATGCCGACGCTATTGATATGGGGAGGCAGAGACCCTGTCGTACCGGTCAAGCAGGCTTACCGGGCGGCCAGGGCTATACCCGATTGCCGGGTGGAAGTCTTTAAGAACCGCGGCCACAACGTCCACCGCGATGAATTAAAGAAATTCTCCAGCATCGTTACTGACTTTCTGGGTTAATTTTCTCTGCGTCGTTATGCCCCAGCACGTACTCCTGGAACTCTTTAACGATATCTTTATGCCGTACTAGAGCTTCTCCGATGCCGTACTTTTTGGAAAGTCGTAAAGGCACGCAGCAGCAGGAACAGCAGCTGCATATGGCATAAAAATCCTCGCGGCATTTCAACACGGTTAAGACCAGTCCCCGACGCTGGCTTTCCTGCAGTATCTCCGCGGCTTTTTCCGGGGTGATTTCCTGCGCGTCATGAGGCATTGTTTCTTCGATAAGATGCCTGGAGGGCGCCAGTAATATCTCGTTGTCCCTTGGATGGCCGCATTTTTTATAGATATTCCGGCAGGTGCAGGGGGCGGCGGCGAGTCCGCCCGCCAGCGTCACTAACTCCTTTGCTTCAGTCGGTGTCAGGAGGTAGGCATGATGCTGGCTCCGCCCGTAGGCATTGGCTATTTTGCCGATTATTCGCCCTAAGAGGGGTATATGGGTACAGGCGGCGAAGAAAACATATAATCTTAAAATGCCTTTGCGGTTCAGGTTATAGAACTTAAGAGTATGGTGCATGATGCTCTAACCCTAAAGGCGCGGTTTGCAGATGATTTCCTTCACCAATTCTCCTTTAGTATTCAGGCTCTTACTGCCTGGCTACATAGTTCCTCAAAGTGCCGATGCCATCGATCTTTACCTCGACCGTATCGCCGGGCTGCATGGGTCCAATGCCGCCGGGAGTGCCGGTAGCGATAATGTCGCCGGGGAGGAGTGTCATAACATGGGAGATAAAACTCACCAGTTCATAGACGTCAAAAAGAAGCTGGCTGGTGCGGGCTTCTTGCTTGGTTATGCCGTTAAGACAGGTTTCCAGAGATAAATCCGACGGGTCGATTTCCGTCTCGATGCAGGGCCCGATAGGGCAGAAGGTGTCAAAACTCTTGGCGCGCGTCCACTGTTTATCTTTCTTCTGGAGGTCGCGGGCGGTAACGTCGTTAACGCAGGTATAACCCAGAATATGATGTCGGGCTTCCTCTTTTGAAACCTGCCGGGTAATTGATTTTATCACAACTCCCAACTCACCTTCATAATCCACTCTCTCCGACGATGCGGGGTAAATAATTTTATCTTCAGTACCGATGATTGACGTGGGAGGTTTAATGAATATTAGCGGCTCATCAGGCGGGGTAAAGATCATTTCCTCGCCGTGACTTTTATAATTAACTCCCAGAGCGATGATTTTGGATGGCAGGCACGGCGCCAGCAACTTGATATCACTAATCCGGTAGTGGCGGTTCGTCTCTTTAATCGACTCGAAGGGAGAATCTATGATACCCATGACAGCGTCCTCGTAGAGTACGCCGTATTCCGTCGTAAAGCCGCTGTTAAAACGGACTAATTTCACAATTTGAGTTTATCACTCGCCAGTAGAGGTTTCAAGTAGTATTTTTGTTCGTGGCAGATTGCCTGCCGAGCTTCGATATGCTATATTTATGTCATGGATACGGAATCGGATTTTCTGCCCTCCGGCGGGGTTACCTCGTCCGGAGGATTTCTGGCAGGCGCGGTCAGCGCCGGTATCAAATACAGCCCCGGGACCAGACTTGACCTAGGTATATTGTTCTGTCAGAAACCCTGCGTAGCGGCGGCGGTATTTACCACGAACAAAGTCAAGGCGGCGCCGGTGGTTTTAAGCCGCGAGCGGCTGCAGCGGGGAAAAATCTCCGCGGTGGTTATGAATAGCGGCTGCGCCAATGCCTGTACCGGCAAACAGGGCATGGCGGATGCTGTAGAGATGACAGAGCTGGCTGCCCTCAAGGCAGGCGTGAAACCGGAAAGCGTACTGGTGGCAAGCACGGGTGTTATCGGCGCGATGCTGCCGATGGAACGCATCCGTAAGGCCATGCCTAAGATTATCCTCTCGGCGGGGGGAGGACATGACCTCGCCCGGGCGATAATGACTACGGACAGAGTGCCCAAGGAGGTGGCAATAAGGGCAGACGGCTTTACCATCGGGGGGATGTTAAAGGGGGCGGGGATGATTCACCCCAACATGGCGACATTGCTTTGCTTTCTGACAACCAACGCCAGTATGGAAGCGGATTTTCTTAACCAGACTTTGAGGAAAGCCGCAGCAATATCGTTCAACATGATATCCGTCGATGGCGATAACAGCACCAACGATACGGTGCTTTTCATGGCTAACGGGACGGCGGGAAAGGATGTTATAAAAAAGGGAAGTAACAAAGCGAGGCTCTTTCAGCAGGCGCTGGATAGAGTCTGTGTCTATCTGGCTAGAGAAGCTGTGCGTGACGGCGAAGGGGCTACCAAACTTGTTGAAGTTAAGGTCTCCGGCGCGTTAAGCCTTAAAGATGCGCGGCTGGCTGCTAGAACGATAGTGGGCTCCTCGCTGGTGAAAACAGCGGTACATGGCAGCGACCCCAACTGGGGGAGGGTACTGGCGGCGGCGGGGCGCAGCGGCGCGGCGTTAGAGGAGGATAAAACAGAATTGTATATCGGCGATATCTGCCTGGTGAAAAGCGGGACGCCGGTAACTTTCGATAAAAAAGCGGTAGTGAAACACCTTGACGGCAAGGAAGTGCATATCAATCTTAATCTTCACCTCGGCAGGGCGGAGGCTACAGCCTGGGGCTGCGACCTTTCCGAGGAATATGTGAAGATTAATGCCGAATATACGACTTAGAGTTAAATTAAATGAAAGATATAACAGTAATCAAGATAGGCGGTTCTACCTTCGGAAGTGGTGATACCACTTTCGAGGATGTTGTTGCCTTACAGAAAAAGAAGCACCCCTTGGTGGTGGTGCACGGCGGCGGCAGCACGGTGACGGACTGGCTGAAGCGCCAGGGCATCGCCACGAAATTTGTACGCGGCGAGCGCGTTACCGATTTTCCGTCGCTGGCGGTAGTTACAGCAGTGCTGGCGGGGCTGGTCAATAAAGACATCGTGGCGGCGATAAATATTCACGGCGGGCGGGCGGTCGGCATCAGCGGCGTTGACGGTTCGCTTATCGAAAGCCGGGTGAAAGATAAAGAAATGGGCTATGTAGGTTCGGTGGAGAAGGTGAATAAAGATATCCTGGAGACGTTGCTAAAAGCTGGTTACGTGCCTGTAGTCTCGCCGATTAGTCTTTATTCACTGGATAGAATCGGAGATGAGCCCGGGGTAATTAACGTTAACGGCGACCCTATCGCCGGGGAAATAGCGGTAGCGTTAAAAGCTAAAAGACTCATCTTTCTCACTGATGTCGAAGGCATAAAGGATAAGTACGGTAAAGTACTGCCGCAAGTCTCTAAAGCGGAAGCGGAAGCCCTGATAGAATCATTGACCATTATCGGCGGCATGATTCCCAAGGTAAATGCCTGCCTTAAAGCTTTAAAAGCGGGCACGATTGCCCGCATAATAGACGGCAGAAAGCCGCATGCCCTGTTAAAAGAAGTCGAGGGTGGGGATAGCGGTACGACGATTGTGGAGGGGTAATATGATTAACTGGCAGGAATTGGATAGTAAATATTATATGCAGACTATCGTGCGCGATCCAGTGACGATAGTCAGGGGTAAAGGCGCGCGCGTGTGGGATGATAAAGGTAAAAAGTATCTGGACTTCGTCGGCGGGCTGGCGGTCAACTGTCTGGGTCACTGCCATCCCGTTGTGGTGAACGCTATCAAAAAACAAGCCAGTACGTTAATGCAGACGTCTCTCTGGTATTATAGCCCGCCCATGCTGCAACTGGCGGAGCTGCTGGTGAAAAACAGCTGCATGGATAGAGTCTTTATCTGCAATAGCGGCCTTGAAGCTAATGAAGGCGCGGTAAAGCTGGCGCGCCGCTACGGCGCTTTAAAACTGAAGGGGGCTTATGAGGTCATTACGACCTTCGATTCCTTTCACGGCCGCTCCCTGGCGATGACGGCAGCTACCGGGCAGCCGAAGATACAGGAACCTTTTAAGCCGCTACCCGTCGGCTTTATTAACGTGAAGAACAACGATATTGAAGCGATAAAGTCCGCGACCACGGAAAAGACCTGCGCCGTTATGCTGGAGCCGGTACAGGCGGAGGGGGGCGTCAATATTCCAGATGACGATTACCTGAAAAAGGTAAGAGAATGGTGTGATAGTAAGGGCATTCTCCTCATCCTTGATGAAGTTCAGACGGGGATAGGGCGTCTCGGGACGTTATTCGGCTATATGTTATACGGCATTGAGCCTGATGTGATGACGCTGGCTAAGGGACTGGGAGGAGGCGTGCCTATAGGGGCCTTCCTGGCTAAAGAAAAAGCCGCGGTGTTGACCCTGGGCGAACATAATGCTACCTTCGGCGGGAATCCGGTTACCAGCGCGGCGGCTTACGCCACCCTCAAATATGTTATCGATAACGATGTCGCCGGCAATGCCAGAGAAGTTGGTAAATATCTTATGGAGAAGCTGGAAGGTTTAAAGAAAAAATACAGCTTTATCACCGAGGTGAGGGGGCGCGGGCTGCTGGTGGCAATTTATTTCAATAGTGAAATCAGCAAAGCGGTAGTAGCGGCTTGTATTGAAAAAGGTCTGCTGGTCAACAGACTGAAATCCAATGCCATCCGCCTTATCCCGCCGCTGATTATCGGCGATAAAGAGGTTGACAAGGCTATCGGCATACTGGATAAGGTGCTTTCTGGTATTACAAAATAAATATTGTCAGGATTATTTCCGTGGATTTGAATATCAAAAAACTCGATAGGCTGGGCGGAACGGGGATAATTGTAGCGGCGGTGATGCTTGTTTTTATAGGTCTGGTTTTTATTCTCTATAATTCACAGGTCGGCATGGCCAGTGATATCGGCATTAGGGAACCTGTTTTTAAGGATATAGATTTCTCTTCAGTACCGCAGTCGGTAGTGGATGATGCCGAGAAAATGGCGAATGAGCTGGTCGGGAATGACGAGGCAAGACATCAAATTGTGATGGACCAGCTGGTCGGCTCGTATGTAGCCGCCAGAGACGCGGATATCGTTGTCTTCTTTAATTCAGGGGGCATGGGATGGAATTATATCGTAGATACGCCCGGTTGGGCGACTATCATCGACGGTATTACTTCTGAAATAAAAGAGCTTGGATACCGGCCGCTGGTATTGAATTACTCACGTACCAGCAAGGGTTTGTGGGGCAGCGTACAAGAAGCCATCGAAGCCTCTACGCGCTATTCTAAAAAGGTCGTGGGTATGGAAAAGCGGGTAGAGTTCCTTATCGACCACCTGCCGGACCTGAGGGTTATTATTACCGGTGAAAGCACCGGCACGACTATCGCCGAAGAGGCGATGGGCTTTTTCCGGGATAAGCCTAATGTTTACAGTATCCAGACGGGTAGCCCTTGGTGGTATATGACAACCGACCAGGAAAGGACGCTAAGGATAAATACCAATGGAACCTGTGAAGACGCTTTTAACAAAGGCAATGTTCCCGGTATGATATGGGTTACTTTCAAGGGCTGGATAGGGTTATCATCGCCGGCAGATAACCCGGGAGATATATTAAAATTTTTAAAAGCGCCGGGTCACCATTATTCGTGGACGTACCCCGACGTCAGTTCGGAAATTATCAAATTTTTAGAAGAAAATTTTACAAAGAAAAATTGACCATTGGTTAATGGAGGGAGGAATGGCGTGAAGGAAAAAGTTATTCTAGCCTATAGCGGCGGGGTTGATACCTCGGTCGCCATCAAATGGTTGCAGGAGAAATACAAGGTCGATGTCATTGCCGTGACTATCGACGTTGGCAATGAAAAGGACTTTAAAGCGGTACGCCAGAAAGCCCTGAAAATCGGCGCTGTAAAGGCGCTGGTTATCGACGGTAAAGAGCTTTTCGTGAAGTACTTTATCTTCCCGGCTTTGCAGGCGAATGCGCTTTACGAGGGCCAGTACCCACTGGCGACGGCGCTTTCACGTCCGCTCATGGCTAAGTTGCTGGTAGATAAGGCACTGGAGGAGGGAGCCTCGACGATAGCCCACGGCTGCACGGGTAAAGGCAACGACCAGGTCAGATTCGAGGTCGGCATTAATGCCCTGGCGCCGCAGATGAAAATAATCGCGCCGGCACGCGAGTGGGGCATGACCCGCGAGGCGACGATAAAATACGCGCAGAAGCACGAAATACCAATACCTGTCACAAAAAGGAGTCCTTACTCAATAGATGAAAGTCTATGGGGCAAGAGCATCGAGTGCGGCGCGCTGGAGGACCCATGGATTGAGCCTCCCGCCGACGTGTACACCTGGACCAAAAGCCCGGATGAGGC
The DNA here is from genome assembly GCA_964353385.1 of uncultured Dehalococcoidaceae bacterium. Classification (GTDB taxonomy): domain Bacteria; phylum Chloroflexota; class Dehalococcoidia; order Dehalococcoidales; family RBG-16-60-22; genus RBG-13-51-18. Next base: position 9,507 of record CAYGVP010000013.1, on the reverse strand, counting down.
CCCTGATAAACCGCAGTATATAGAAATCGGATTTGATAAGGGCGTTCCGGTATCCCTGGACGGCAAAGAGATAGGCGGCATAGCCTTGATTCAAAAGATGAACGTTATTTGCGGTCGTCACGGCATCGGTAGAATCGACCATATAGAAAACCGCGTGGTGGGGATAAAGTCGCGCGAGATTTATGAAGCGCCGGCGGCGGTTACGCTGATACAGGCGCACCAGGCGCTGGAAGCTATGACGATGTCTAAAGACCAACTGCGCTTTAAACAGAAGGTGGCGATAGAGTACGCCGACCTGATTTATAACGGTCTCTGGTTCAGCCAGCTTAACCGCGACCTTTCGGCTTATATCTTAAGCTCGCAGCGCTATGTCACCGGCACGGTAAGAGTTAAGCTATTCAAGGGACATGTCACGGTAGTCGGGCGCAAATCGCCTTATTCGCTTTACAATTTAAGCCTGGCGACCTATGATAAAGGAGATAAATTCAACCAGAAAGCTGCGGAGGGCTTTATTCACCTCTGGGGCTTGCCGGTTAAAATACAGGCGCAGGTACAGCTGCTGGGGGATAAGGAAGGGCCTTTAAGCATCGTGGGGCCGAAGGTAATAACTTACACTTGTGAAATATGTGGCAGATTATTTGAAAGTAAACGTGTTAGAAAAGGACCAAAGTATTGTGCCGAATGTATTAGTGAGTTAAGAAAGAAGAGGCTAGGTCCCAGGCAAAATTCAAAAAAGATAAAATAAAACAGGATGGCGAGGAAACAAGATGAAAATATGGATACTGAGGGAAGACATTAGTACTACTAGGAAGGTTTGGTCTATCTTCCTTCTCATCGCAGCTGTGGGGTCAATTTTTCTCGGACTGGTCTTCTGGCCTCTTTTCCTATTAGCCATTCCACTGTTTCTGGGTTCTTGGACTATTGGGAGATAGAGGATGCCACTTAAGGTCTTAATCAAAAAACAAAGAATAGAAGAAAATAGATTATGAATAATATCAGAGGGCGTTTCAACAAGCCGGCGGATAAGCTGGCGTCGCAATATGTCGCCTCGCTTCCTTTTGACCGTCGGTTATACAAACAGGATATCGCCGGCAGCATTGCCCATGTGAAGATGCTCGCTAGACAGGCCATCATCACCGAGGATGAAGCTAAAGCTATCATCGGCGGACTGGAAGCTATTCGCGGCGAGATAGAAAAGGGCAAATTCAAATTTGCTTCTGAACAGGAAGACATTCACATGGCGATTGAGTCGCGCCTGATTGAAAAAGTGGGGGAGGTGGGGCGCAAACTCCATACCGCCCGCTCCCGCAACGACCAGGTGGCGCTGGATATACGTATTTTCACGAAGGAAGCAATAGCCGATACTTTTACGGGTATACGCAATCTTCAGAAAGCCTTGCTCGACCTCGCCGAAGCTAATAAAAGCATCGTTATGCCCGGTTATACTCACTTGCAAGTGGCCCAGCCGGTATTGCTGGCGCACCATCTTTTAGCCTACTTTGAGATGCTGCAGCGGGATTATGAGCGTTTTAGCGACTGTTTTAAGCGAGCGGATGTCATGCCGCTGGGCAGCGGGGCGCTCGCGGGCGTTGCTTATAAAATTGACCGTGAGTTTCTGGCGAAAGAGCTGGGGTTCAGTCGGGTAAGCCAGAACAGCCTTGATGCCGTTGCCGACCGCGATTTTATTCTGGAGTATGAAGCCGCCGCCGCTATCTGCGCAATGCACTTTTCGCGCCTGGCGGAGGAAATTGTAATCTGGTCATCGGCGGAGTTCGGTTTTATCGAGCTTGACGATGCCTATGCGAACGGCAGCAGCATTATGCCCCAGAAAAAGAACCCGGATGTGGCGGAACTCGCCCGCGGTAAGACGGGCAGGGTCTACGGTCATTTGATAGCGCTATTAACCGTGATGAAAGGACTGCCCCTCGCCTATAACCGCGATATGCAGGAGGATAAAGAAGGCTACTTCGATACGGTAGATACCCTGCAGTCGACGATGGCGGTATTTGCCGGTATGATTAAGACTGTCAAGGTCAACGGCGAAAATACCCGCAAAGCTTTAGAAAAAGGATATGTCCTTGCGACGGACCTAGCAGACTATCTTGTTAAAAAAGGCGCGGCCTTCCGCACTGCCCACGAGATAGTCGGTAAGCTGGTAAACTACGCAATAGCGAAGGGCAAAACCCTCGCCGAGCTTGATATGAGGGAGTATAAAAAATTCTCGCCGCTTTTTAGCGCCGATGTACGTTCTATTACGGTTGAAACATCCCTGGCGGCCAGAGATGTGGTTGGCGGCACGGCTCCCAAACGGGTCCAGAAAGCGCTGGCCGAGGCACGGCGTGTCATCAAAAAACAATAATCTAATATTCCGGAAAGAGACACAATAGTGTTGGAGTAAAAATATGGGTGATTCTATTATCATCGAAAACCTGACCAAGTACTATAATGATTTCCTGGCGCTGGATGAACTATCGCTAAGAGTGCCGGAAGGGGAGAATATAGGATTGCTCGGGCCCAACGGCGCCGGCAAGAGTACCACGCTAAAGATAATGTGCGGTCTTATTCGTCCTACTTCCGGCAAGGTGTTTGTCGACGGCATTGATGTTATGGAGCATCCGGAAAGGGCTTTATCCTGTATCGGCGCGATTATCGAGACGCCGGAGTTTTATACTTATATGACGCCGGAAGATAATTTAAGCTACTTCGGCAGGCTCCGCGGGATGAAGGGTAAGCAATTAACCAAACGCATTAATGAAGTAATCGAACTAGTTAAGCTGGAAAAATGGAGTAAGATAAAAATAGAGAAGTTTTCACGCGGTATGAAGCAGCGTCTCGCACTGGCGCAAACGCTTTTGCACGACCCGCCGATTTTAATCCTGGACGAACCGGGACTGGGACTGGACCCAAGGGGGGTAGTGGAGTTCCGGGAGATAATCGCAGGAGTCGGCAAGAATAAAACGGTTTTCTTCGCCTCACACCAGTTAAACGAGGTAGCTTTGATATGTGATAAAGTTGCGATTATCAATAACGGCAAATTGCTGGCCTATGAAGGCATTAAAGATTTGGAGCAGAAATACCAGTCGCTGGAGATGGCATATCTTAAGCTGACGGGAGGAAACGTTGAGTGACTTTGAAAAACTAAGAATCGTAATTCAATACGAATTTTTAAAGCATTTCCGGCGTAAGCGGCTGTACATCGTGCTGGGTATTGCGCTGTTTGTGGAAGCGCTGGTGCTTATTCTGATTCCGATACTTATGGAAGAGGGATATCCGAAAGACGCCATTACCATGGCGGCGTTATTGACCGCCGGGCCAAGCCTGGCAGTTATAGGGGCGGTGTTTTTCGCCGGAGACGCTATTGCCGGAGAGTATGAAAGCAAGACCGGTTTCTTGCTTTTTATCAATCCTGTAAAGCGCGTTGTACTCTGGACGGGAAAATACCTGGCAGGTTTTATTGCTACGGCAATACTAGTCGTGTTTAGTTATATTATCATCACCATCGCGCTGCTGGCGATATACCAGCAGGTTCCTGTTGAACTCCTCAAATCGTTCGGGCTTTGCCTGCTTTATGCGGCGGCGGTGCTATCGGTGACCTTTTTATTCAGCGCAATATCCAAAGGCTCGATGGGAGCTACGGTGATGACGCTGCTCTTTATCTTCGTCATCTGCGGTATTCTGGAAAGCGTCCTGATGGCCACCGGCAAGCCTTACTGGTTCATTCTATCCACCGGAGGTGACAGCGTTACGGCGGTTTTGACTGACATGCATAAGATGATCGAGAGTCTGGGAATTGATATATCACAATTCGGCTCGATGATGGAGAATTATAAGCCGATGGATATCACCCTGGTGATGTTCGGTATGCTTATTTATCTCATACCGTGTTTTATTGCCAGTCTCTGGATAAGCAATCGCCGCCAGCTGGCTTAGTAAAAATTAACAAAAAACCCGACTTTTTGAGTCGGGTCTGATTTATGAATAAAGAAAATAATATCAGGAGGTCTAGGCATTAACCGTTTTGTTCTGGGTGCGCAGGCACCTCGTGCACAGGTTCAGTTGTTTCATCTTGCCGTTAATCATAATAGTGGCGGGATGAATATTGGCCGTCCAGTCCCGTTTGGTATGTCTTTTGGAATGGCTGACGTTATTACCGTATTGTGGTATCTTACCACATAAATCGCACTTCAAGTTCTTTTATCTCCTTTGAAATTAAAGCGAGGTATTGCAAATTCCGCTAATACATAGTATCATAATGCGTTGAGATTAGCAAGCGAAGCGTCCTTGATGGGTATATAAATCATACGTATAAACTGGCAAGGATGGTGGGAAAATGAGCAAAATGAGTAATATCGCGGGGCAGGTCTTGCGGGACATGTTTTCCGCCGCTACAACCTGGCTGGAAAAGAGTTCCGCGGATATAGATGCCCTGAATGTTTTTCCTGTGCCCGATGGCGATACCGGAACAAATATGATGCTTACGATGCGGTCAACCATGGAGGAAGCCTATCGCGCGCCTGATAACAGTGCCTCCGGCGTTGCCCACGCTATGGCTAAAGGCGCTCTCATGGGCGCCCGGGGAAATAGCGGCGTCATCCTCTCACAGATATGGCGGGGTCTGGCGCAGGGACTTGATGGCAAGGAGTTTTTTAATGCCGCCGAGATGGCTGAAGCATTAAAGAAATCAGCGGAAGTTGCCTACAAGGGTGTCAGCAATCCTGTTGAAGGCACGATGCTAACGGTAATGAAAGATGCCGCTAGAGAAGCGCAAACGCAGGCAGACAAGGGCGAAGAGGATGTCATCGCCCTGATGGAAGCTGTAGTAAATGCTGCCGGCGATTCTGTAGCCAGGACGCCGCGCCTGCTTAAAGTATTAAAAGATGCCGGTGTGGTTGATGCCGGCGGTCAGGGCGTTTATACCATCTTTGAGGGAGCGCTACGTTTTCTCAAAGGTGAAACCGAGCTGATGAGATTACGCAAGCCGCAGATAATCCTTAGCGATTTGCCGTTAACGGTGCCTTTACCGCAATTTACCGGCATGGGTGAAGTGCCCTTCGGTTATTGCACTGAATTCCTCGTGAAAGGCGAGAAAATGGACCCCGAGGACATCAGGAAGAGGTTGGAGAGAAAGGGCGAGTCTCTGATTGTCGTCGGCGACGAATCGGCTGTCCGTATCCACATTCATACCCTTGAGCCCGGCAGTATCGTCCAGTTCGCTACCAGACTGGGCACGCTGCACCAGGTAAGCATCAGGAATATGGATGAGCAGCACCAGGACTTCTTAGAGATGCAGAAAGAAAGAATGCCTGTTACGGATACTGCTGTTGTCGCTGTAGCTTCCGGGGACGGTCTGATTGATGTTTTCGGCAGCCTGGGGGCTGCCGCCGTCGTCCCGGGCGGTCAGACGATGAATCCGAGCACCAAGGATATCCTTCAGGCAGTACAGTCCGTGCCCTCCGAAAATGTTATCATCCTGCCGAACAATAAAAACATCATTCTCACTGCCAGCCAGGTACAATCGCTAACGGAAAAGAAAATCAAAGTGGTACCGACCAAAACGATTCCGCAGGGCGTAGTGGCTTTACTGGCTTTCGATTACGAAGCGGACTTCAAAGCCAATGCCGAAATTATGGAAAAAGCCCTTTCTTCAGTAAAGACTATTGAGGTAACTAAGTCTGTGCGCGCTACCAGGATAAACGGACTGCAAATCAAACGGAGACAGCCTATCGGCCTGCTGGATGATGAACTCATCGCCGCTGGAGATACCGACCTTGACGTAATCAATAAAATCCTGGATAAGATAGACATGAAAAAAGCGGAAGTCGTCACTATCTATTACGGGGCTGATGTCCCGGCTGAAGAAGCCGAAAAAATAGATGCAAGTATCACCGAACAGTATGCTAATGTACAGGTTGAATTAATTAAAGGCAACCAGCCACATTATAGTTATATTTTATCTATAGAATAGAAAGGCGGTACCCAGAATGACAGTGAAAATTGTAACGGATTCCTTAACTGATATTACCGGTGAGCTGGTAACGCAGCTGGGCATTACTGTAGTGCCGTTATACGTGCGCTTCGGGGAAGAAGTGTATCGCGACCGGGTTGATATTACCAGCGAAGATTTCTACCGCAGGCTGGTAAACGAGCCAAAACTGCCTTCGACAACACAGCCGACCCCCAACGATTTTTCCGAAGTTTTCCAGAAGCTGTCGCAGGAAACCGACGAAATCCTGGTGATTGTCGTCTCCAGCAAGCTTAGCGGCACCTACCAATCGGCGATGCAGGCCAAGGATTATATAAAGGGAAAATGCCGTATCGAAGTAGTCGATTCCATGTCGGTGGCTATGGGAGAAGGGTTGATTGTCGTTTCTGCCGTTAATGCGATAAAAAGCGGGGCTAGTTTAACACAGGTAGCAGAAATGGCACGCCGGGCTCATACGCGTTCACACCTGATTGCTTATTTTGATACGCTTAAATATCTGGCTAAAGGCGGGCGTATCGGTAAAGCTAAAGAGTTTCTTGGTGCGATGCTATCCGTCAAGCAGATACTTACCGTCAGAGATGGAGAAATGGCGCCGCTGACAAGAGTACGCTCCATGCGGGCGGGGCTCGATTATATAACCAGTGTTGTCACCGGATATAAGGATAGAATAGAAGGACTGGCTGTAGAACATACCACCAACCCGGAAGATGCCGATATACTGGTGGAGCGGCTTGATGACATCTTCCCCAAGGCTCGTATCTTGCGTTCGATAATCAGTCCTGTCGTCGGCACATATTCCGGACCTAAAGCCATGGCAATAACGATTCTGGAAGCTGAAAGCAAGTAATGACGGTCAGGATTGTCACCGATAGTGTCGCCGATATTCCTCCCGATGTAATTGCCAGACTTGGTATTTCCATCATTCCGGTGCTGGTCCGTTTTGGTGAAGAGACTTTTCGCGACGGCATTGATATTACCAACGACCAGTTTTACGAGAGATTATCAAGCAGTAAAGTTATGCCCACTACTGCCTTGCCTTCGCTGGATATGTTTGCGCGGACATACGCCAAGCTCGCCGAGGAAACAGATGAAATTCTGGTTATCACGGTAAGTTCTAAACTAACGGGTCTGTATAATGCGGCTTTGCAGAGCGCCAGTCTGATGGAGAGTAAATGCCGCATTGAAGTGGTTGATTCCGGCTGCGCCGTAATGACGCAGGGATTTATCGTTATACGGGCGGCGCAGGCGGCACGAGAAGGGGCGAAACTCGATGAAATACTGGAGATAGTCCGCCGCAATACCCCGCGGGTAGATATGCAGGCAGCTTTTACTACGCTGGAGTTTCTCAAGCGGGGAGGGCGTATCGGCAGGGCGCAGGCATTACTGGGGTCAATATTGAAAGTGCATCCTATTATCACTCTTAAAGATGGCCTGGTAAAACCAGCCGGCAGAGCGCGTTCAAGGTCTAAAGCGATGGACCATCTCTATGACTTCGCGGCGGGTTATACTCATATCGAAGAGATGGCGGTGGAAGAAGCTGCCTGCCCTCATGACGCCGACCTCCTGGTAAAACGCCTCGGCGCAATATTCCCGGAAGAGCGTATCTATCGCACCCACACCACACCGGTCATCGGCACCCATACCGGCCCCGGGCTTTTGCTGGTGGCGGTCCTCGGCGATAAATAGGGCTTGGGAAGAGTTCAAATCTCAAAAATCAAAAATCAAAACCACAACTTAAAAGTCAAATCTTACATAGAATTTATTATTCGTTTTTTAATTTTTTTTATCTTTAAACAATTCATAGCTAAATAGCTTTAAAATGTTGTTTTTTGATTTATGTTGACTTAGCTTCATTTTCACCCTTTTTGATTTATTGATTTAGTTTGTTTTAGTTCTAATATTCTTTTACTTTTTAAATTGAAGCGGCACATAGGCGATGCCCCGTATTTTATAGACATCAATATACGGCAGGTGTATGGATAATGTAAAGGGGATATTGTCGTAATTGGGGGAAGAAAAGTTGACTTATGTAATTTGATAAGCCTATTATTTGTTTACTTATCAATGGATGAGGAGGTATTTAGTGGATAATGTAGAACAAAGTATTAAAAGAGCACAGAAAGTCCTGAGAACTACAAGCAACTTTGAAAAATATATTTCAATAAAAATCAAACCTATAAACGGGGGATGCTGTTGTTTCCATTGTTGGCCTGAAACATGGAATGCTATTAATAAAGAAATATTACGTTATGGTTACTTAGAAGATGAAGGGGATGTGGCCATAGGCAATGGAGATGATAAAATCGTTCTCGAATGCCATGAAAGTGGCCCCGAAATTATAATTCCTATTGGAATTGCAGGTGCTACTCTTTTAGTAAATATTTATAATTTGATCATCACTATCATTAAATTTAGACAACAAGAGAAAACTGATGCTAAATTCAAAATATTAAAAAGAGTAATTAAAAATAAAAAAGTAATCGAAGAAAATGTTATGGAAATAGATTTCCCAATATCTAAAGAGAATATTGTTTTATTGAATAAACAACTTAATGATATCTTAACAAGAGATAAGAACTAAATTCTTCCCCTTCTTGGTGGGGGTAAAATCTTTCTTTTATCTCTTCCTTCGGCAAGCTCAAGGACATGCTTTACGAAAGAGAGACGATTGTTAGTGCTTCATTCAAAAATAAAAAGATAGATTTTAATTGGTGGTAAAGCGAGTACTGGATTCCCGCCTGCGCGGGAATGACGATAGGGAAACACTATTTGTTACACCTATCTTTTACTTTTGATTTGTGTTTTTGACCCCGTATCAGGTACGGGGCAGGTATTTGAGATTTGATTTTTAATTTTGATTACATTCCTCCGTGCTTTTCAAACCGCTTTTTGACTATAATAGGGCAGGATAATTTTTATGAATGCCGAGTCTCTGCGGAAAATCCTCGACCTGGAAAAGCAGCGTGATTTTGCGGATACGGCTGTCTTCGGCGGGCTGGATAAATTTCTCAACAATTGGTCAGCCGGCGCGGTTGAATCGATAAAGAATCCGCGCTTAATCGGGAGATTTCAAAAGCTCTTTAAAAGTAGCTATGCCGCTATGACTCAAAAGCAGCGCCTGAAATGGGTGCAGGACGTCTTGAAATTTCTAGACGATATGGCAGACAAAGATAATATCGTTGCCCCTCCTCCAAAAAGCCCGACGCTTTCAGCCGCGAAGAAAAAGGCACCCGTAAGAACAAGTAAGGCCGTACCTATAGCGGATGGTCAATGGGCGCTGGACGCTCCTGTAACGGTTATTAAAGGCATGGGGCCGGCAATGACTGCTAAGTTTAAGAAGCTCGGCGTGAAAACGGTGCGCGACTTGCTCTATTTTTTCCCCCACCGCCACCTCGATTACAGCAAACTGAAGCAAATCTCGCAGCTTGTTGAGGGCGAGGAGCAGACTATTATAGCTAACGTCTGGCAGGCGCAGGAGGCCAGGCCCGGCGGCAGGCGCAGCACCGAGGCTATCGTCGGTGATG
>CAYGVP010000012.1:0-19644 GCA_964353385.1 uncultured Dehalococcoidaceae bacterium | reverse complement strand
ATTTCGGCGATGTTGACACGGAATTGGCCAAGCTGCGTGTCGCGATAGATGCCGGGGTTGATACAGTCATGGATTTAAGCACCGGCGGCGATATTCCCGCTATCCGTCGGGCTATTATCGGCGCGAGCACAAGGCCTTTTGGCACGGTGCCTATTTACCAGGCGGGTATCGGAGCGATTAATAAACACGGCGCTATCGTCAAGATGACCGCCGATGATATCTTTCGTGCTATCGAAGACAATGCCCGCGACGGCGTGGACTTTATTACCGTGCACTGCGGCGTCACGCAGTCCGCCATCGCCCGCCTTAAACAGCAGGGGAGGGTGACGGATGTGGTTTCCCGCGGCGGCGCTTTTATGGTGGGCTGGATGCTTTATAACGATTGTGAAAATCCTCTCTATGAGCAATACGACCGCCTGCTGGATATCGCCCGCGAATTTGATGTTACCTTGAGCCTCGGCGATGGTATGCGGCCCGGCAGTCTGGCGGATGCCACCGACCGCACGCAGGTGGAAGAGTTGCTTACACTCGGAGAGTTGGTGCAGCGGGCGCAGGAGGCCGGCATCCAGGTAATGGTGGAAGGCCCCGGGCACGTGCCTCTCGACCAGATTGAGACCAATGTCCGGCTTCAAAAAGCTATCTGCAAGGGCGCCCCGTTTTATGTTTTAGGCCCGCTGGTGACCGATATCGCTGCGGGGTACGACCATATCACCGGGGCTATCGGCGGTGCCATCGCTGCCATGCATGGCGCCGATTTCCTCTGCTATGTAACGCCGTCGGAGCACCTGGCTATTCCCGATATTGATGATGTCCGCGAGGGAACCATCGTTTCCCGTATTGCTGCTCATGCTGCCGATATCGCTAAAGGTGTCCGCGGCGCTATGGAAAGAGACCGGCAGATGTCTCTGGCGCGGAAAAAACTCGACTGGGATGGACAGGCAAAGCTGGCTCTCGACCCGGAAAAGTTTAAGAGAGTCCACCAGTTGCGCTCTACCAAAGGGTCAGCCTGCAGTATGTGCGGCAAGTATTGCGCTATGGAATTGGTGGGGCAGTATCTGGGCGTTAACGCCACCAAGTGTTAAGGGCGGTTCCTTACCTTTTTACGGAGATAGATCACCCAGTATACCAGGGCGACGAAGAAAACGCCGCCTAATATATTGCCGATTGTCACCGGTATCAGGTTGTTCACGAAGAACGTGCCCCACGTAACGTTGTCATAGCTGGCAGCCGTCGTTCCTATGCCTTGCCAGAAAGTATCGGGGGCGCCGGCTTTAACGAGGATTGCAAAGGGAATGAAGTACATATTCGCGATACAGTGTTCGAAGCCGGCGGCGACAAACCCGGTGATGGGGAAGATAATCGCCGCTATTCTGCCCAGCACGGTTCGGGCGCTGTAAGTGAGCCACACCGCCATGCAGACCATGGCATTACCGAGGATTCCCAGTATTATTGCCTGCCCGAAACCAAGCTCAACTTTAGCTTGGGCTATATCCAGAGCGGTAAGCCCCACTCCTCCACCGTCCATTACATAATGCAGCCCATAGAAAACGACCAGCGCGGTAGCCACAGCCCCGCAAAGATTCCCTAAATACACGATTCCCCAGTTTCTTAATACGCGCCAGGTGGAAAGCTTGCGGCTCGCCCACGCCATGATAATCAGGTTATTTCCGGTAAATAGCTCCGCCCCGCCGATAATTATCAGGACCAGCCCCAGACTGAATGCCAGCCCGCCGATTATCCGGCTAAGCCCCCAGGAAATAGCCACGCCACCTGTCGTCTGCGATACGGTAAAGAGGATAGACCCTAAAGCGATAAATGCCCCGGCCAGTATTGCCAGCGCGAAGGTGCTTAGAAAATCGAGTTTGGCTTTTTTAATGCCTATGTCCTGGGCTTTGCTGGCCATGTCTGCCGGCAGCAGTTCATCAAATGGATTTACATTATCATTGCTATTATCGGCTGGTTCTACCATATCTATCCTCCATTTCATTATATAAGAATTCTTGATTTTTCTTCAATGTGGTTTGAAGCTTAAAACCAACTACTATATCTCAATAGCCGCGCCTCTGTCGCTTGATTTCGTCAGGGTTCGCTTGGTTGGAATACTATTTATATTTAGTTGAGCGTACATTGCACATCTTATATATGAAAAATTTTATGGAATTTCATTTTTTTCCGTCTAAAAGGGAGTGTGTAGCGAGAGGGGGCGCAGCCCCCTCTCAAAACTCTTCCCCCTCTCCGCTAGCGGAGAGGGGGAAAAAGGGGGTGAGGTTAAACCGTTTGCTTGAACAACCAAAACCAAACAGAACCTTGGTTGACATTTAAAGCGATAGTAGTAGAATAAATGTAATATGAAGCTCTTCGGCTCTTCCGGCATACGTGCCGTTTTCAGTCAGGAATTGCGCGCCACTGCTTTTAAAGTGGGAAAGGCTGTCGGCAGAAATTACCCTGGTGTAATTATCGGCAGGGACACCCGCATTTCCGGCGACGCTATGAAACGTGCCGTTATTTCCGGGTTGTTTTCAGCTGGTGCGCACTTTAAGGACGCTGGCGTAATACCGACCCCCACCCTTGCCTATATTACGCGTGAGTTCGCTGCCGGCATGATGATTACAGCCTCCCATAATCCCCCCGAATATAATGGCATCAAGCTTCTCAATCCTGACGGCTCTTCCTTTGACTCCTCTCAACAGGAGCAGATAGAAGAAATTGTCCTCGCTGAATCTTATGATATTATCGACTGGGAAGAAGTAAAGAACAGTGATGTATTTAAGGGGGCTATTGAGAATCATATCCAGGGCATCATTGCTCACTTTCCAAAAGGACTGAACATTAAAGTTGTTGTGGATGCTGGCGGCGGCGCCGCTTCTGAAGTCACCCCCCTACTTCTTGAAAAACTGGGCTGCGAGGTGGTTGCTTTGAACTGCCGCCCCAGCGGCGTTTTCCCCCGCGGCAGCGAACCCGTTGCCTCCAATCTGAATGATTTGTGCGATTTGGTAAATGAATCAGGAGCCGCCGTGGGTATTGCCCATGACGGTGATGCCGACCGCATGATGGCGGTGGATGAAAAGGGGCGGTTTATTTCCGGCGACGTGATGCTGGCGATTCTAGCCAGAGCGATTGGCGCCCGAGATATAGTGACTACGCTGGATGCTTCTATGGCTGTCGATGAGATGGGACTTAAAATACGGCGTACCAGAATAGGCGATACCTGGGTCTCCGAAGAATTAAGAAAAGGCGGCGATTTCGGCGGTGAGACATCGGGCGCCTGGATTTTCCCGTCCTTTTCCCTCTGTCCCGACGGTATCTATGCCGCAGCGCAGATTGCTGCTCTGGCTGCTGAACACAAACTCTCGGAACTGGTTGACGCTGTGCCGGTTTATCCATTATTTCGTGGTAGTATAAGTAGTAAAGGCCTGGCGATGTCACATCTTAAGGCGGAGTTAATGGCTTTGAAGCCGCTTTCCGTGAGCCATATCGACGGCATTAAGATGAATTTTAAGAATGGCTGGCTGCTGGTGCGTCCCTCCGGCACCGAACCCAAGATAAGAATAACCGCCGAGGCCAAAACCCAAACGCACGCCCGCCAGCTTTATAATAACTGCCTCGAGGCCATTAAGGAATCTATAGATATTGGAGTGGAAGCGAATTGAAAGCAGTAATTTTAGCCGCTGGCGAAGGCCAGCGCATGCGCCCGCTGACGGCCACCAGACCCAAGGTGATGTTGCCCGTCGCTGGCAGACCTATCCTGGAGCATCTTCTCAATGAGGTCAAAGCGGCCGGTATCACAGAATTTGTTTTTATCGTCGGCTATTGTGATAAACAGGTGCGCAGCTACTTCGGGAGCGGTGAAAAATGGGGTGTAAAAATAGACTATTCCGAGCAGCGTAAACAGCTCGGCACTGCCGACGCCATCCGCATGGTATCCGGTGTGGTGGATGGCAATTTCATGGTCGTTAACGGCGATGTTGTGGTCAACTGCAATGATATCAAGCGCCTGATGAAAAACAGCCATAATACCATGAGTATTATCGAGGTAACCGACCCAGGCGGACTCGGTATAGTAGAATTATCTGCTAAAAAAGTGGTTGGCATATATGAAAAAACCCGGCGGCCGCCTTCCCTGATGGCCAATGCCGGCTTATACCTCTTCACTCCGGAGATATTCGAAGCTATTTCGAAGACGGAAAAGTCGCCGCGCGGCGAGTATGAAATAACCGATTCTTTACGGATATTGATGGGCGGCAAGTCCGGGCTTAGTTATATCCAGTTAAAATCCTGGCTTGATTTGAGCTACCCGTGGGATTTGCTGGAAGCCAATGAAAAAATAATGGCATCGCTGAAGTCGCAAAACCTCGGCCGGGTAGAAGAGAATGTGGTCTTGAATGGAGCGGTCGTTATCGGTAAAAATACAATCGTGAAATCAGGCACTTATATCGAGGGGCCGGTCATCATCGGCGATGATTGCCGTATCGGACCCAATTGCTATATCCGCCCCTCGACCACCATCGGCAGCGATTGCCATATCGGCGCCGCCGTCGAGGTAAAAAACTCCATCATCATGAGCGGCACTGATGTGCCTCATCTCAATTATGTCGGCGATAGCGTTATCGGCGAGGGATGCAATTTCGGCGCCGGCACCAAGATTGCCAATCTAAGACTTGACGAACAGAATATCTATGTAGGCAGCATCGACACCAAACGGCATAAGCTGGGGGCTATCATCGGCGATAACGTAAAAACCGGGATTAATTCCTCTATCAACGTAGGCACAATTATCGGTAATAATGCCTTTATCGGTCCGGGGGTGGTAGCCAGAGGGAATATTTTGCCGAATACGAAGCTATTTTAAGGGGTGGTCTATGAAACAGGCAGTTATTTTAGCGGCGGGCGAGGGGCAGAGACTAAGGCCGTTTACCGTCAACCGACCGAAAACGATGATTACCATCGCGGATAAGCCCATACTCCAGTTCGCTATAGAGTCTCTGGCGCATAACGGCATCCGCGATATTATCTTAGTGGTCGGCTACCGCAAGGAGCAGGTGTTTGATTATATAGGTTCCGGCGAGCAGTTCGGCGTTAACATAACCTATGTTACTCAAGCCCAGCAGCTGGGCACCGCCCATGCGCTTTCCCTGGTTAAGGATACCGTCAGGGACGAATTTCTGGTTTTGCCCGGGGACAACCTCATCGAGGCTTATACCATCGCTGATTTTTCCGGCATTCAGCCCGATGCTGTATTAGTTAAAAGAGTGAACAATCCTGAAAGATATGGCGTAGTCAACATCGATGGCAGCGAGGTAAAGGGAATTGTAGAAAAGCCGAAAGAGGCGGGAAGTAACTTGGTCAATACCGGCATCTATGCCTTTACTAAAGATGTTTTTAAATTTACCGAAGGTATTCTCGATATCCCGAGCGTATTGAATAATATGATAGCTGAAGGCTATTCGATTAAGGCTCTAGAAACCGACGGCACGTGGCTTGACGTAATATATCCGTGGGACATTATCAGTCTCAATAACGCTATTCTACAGAATATTGAGGTTGGATTGGGCGGCACTATTGAGGACGGTGTTACGTTACAGGGAAAGGTTATGGTTGGCGAGGGCACGGTCGTTCACGCCGGCTCCTGCATTTACGGGCCGGCGGTTATCGGGCGCGGCTGTGATATCGGACCCCACGCTTGCGTTATGCCCTCTACGAGTATCGGCGATAATGTGGTTATTTCCTCATTTACCCAGATTAAAAACAGCGTTATCGGTGATGATGTCAACCTGGGCCCCGGTTGTTTTATTAGTGATTCCATTATTGATAAAGGTTGTGTTGTCAAAGGGCGCTTTACCGCTCTCGGCGGTCCCAGCGAAGTCAGGATAAATAATGAAAGCCCGTCGATAAACGTCGGCGTTATCATGGGCGAGGACTGCCAGGTTGAAAGCAATGTCACCGCGCAGCCCGGGGTTATCGTTGGAAATTACTGCCAGATTCAGCTTATGAAGCTGATAAGCGGTCGTTTGCCCGACCGCAGCCTGGTGTATTAGGCTTTTTTATAGAGAAAGGTTATCTTTGAATAAGGATTCAAGAAAAGCATAAACATCCTCTCCCTTTGAAAAAGGGAGATAAGAGAGGGATTTTGTAGTTAATTGATTAAGGAATCGGTATAATATGTGCGGTATCGTCGGCTATATAGGTGATAAAAAAGCCCAGCCTATTCTGCTGAATTCGCTGGCTAAACTGGAATATCGCGGTTATGATTCCTGCGGCATCGCCCTCGCTAATAAAAGCATTGAGGTCTATAAAGACGTCGTCCGCGTTAAAGCTCTGGCTAGGGTGCTCAAATCTCATGACGGTAGGACGGGTATCGGGCATACGCGCTGGGCAACCCACGGCGAGCCGTCTAAAATCAATGCCCATCCCCATTGCGACTGTAAAGGGCGGATTGCCGTCGTCCATAATGGGACGATAAATAATTTCCAGAAGTTGCGGGATATGCTGGCACATGAAGGGCATATCCTGGCTTCGGAAACCGATACCGAGGTAATACCACACCTGATTGAAAAGTATTATAAAGGTGATTTTGAAAAAGCCGTGAAGTTGGCTCTGAAGGAAATCGAAGGAGCCTATACGATGATTGCCATGATGGTCGGCGAGTCCGGTTTAATAGCTGCTCGTAAAGACAGCCCGCTTATTATTGGCGTCGGCGACCGCGAGAACTATATCGCCTCGGACGTTCCGGCTTTGCTGGACTATACCAGCCGGGTCATCTATCTGGAAGACGGCGACATCGCCGTTGTGAGTGCTAACGACGTTAAGGTGAAGCAAAATGGCGCCGCTATCGACCGTGAAGTGCATAAAATCTCGTGGACTATGGAAGATGCCCAGAAGGGCGGCTACGAGCACTTTATGCTGAAGGAAATCCATGAGGAGCCCAAAGTAATCCGCGATACTCTTACCGAGTATATTTCGGCGGCGGAACCGGCGGCCAACCTCGCCGGGACAGGGGAGGGCAGGGCGGAGGACATTATTATCCTGGCTTGCGGCACCTCTTATCACGCCGGCCTGGTGGGTAAATACATCATCGAGGGCTTGCTCGATGTTCCGGTTAGAGTCGAGCTGGCTGATGAATTTAGCCTTGCCGGCCAATCGTCCGTCGGGAACCGGGCAATCGTTATCACCCAGTCCGGTGAGACCCTCGATGTTCTCAAGGCAATAAAAAGGTTAAAAAGTAGAGGCAGTCGCGTTATCGCTGTCACTAACGTTGTCGGCAGCAGCGTTACCCGCGTTGCCGATAAGACGGTTTACACCCGCGCCGGGCCGGAAATAAGCGTGGCCGCGACTAAAAGCTTCATCGCCCAGCTTATCGTCCTTTACTGGCTGGCTTTGCCCTTTGCCGGCATAGATGCCGCCCGACTCGATGAGCTTGTCATGGAGCTTCGGCAGCTGCCGGTCAAGGTCCAGCAGGTTCTCGATAACGAAGGCGAAATTGCCGCTTTCGCTAAAAAGCTGGCGCCTTTTGATAACATTTTCTATATCGGGAAGGGCATCAACTACCCGGTAGCTTTAGAAGGCGCCCTCAAGCTTAAGGAAATTTCCTATATTCATGCCGAAGGCTATGCCGCCGGCGAGCTTAAGCACGGTCCCTTCGCTTTACTGGGGGAAAAGACGCCGGTGGTGGCCGTCGTAACGCAGGACAACACCTATGAGCCTGTCGTCACCAGCATCAAGGAAATAAAAGCCAGGCACTCGCCGGTTATTGCCCTGGCTGGTGAAGATGATGCCGTCATGCCGGACCTGGCGGATTCGGTTATTTTTATACCCCGCGTCGACCCCCTGTTTTCCCCGGTGGTCAACTCGGTAGCTTTGCAGCTTTTAGCCTATTTCGTGGCTAAAGAGCGCGGCTGCCCCATCGACTTCCCCCGCAATCTGGCCAAGAGCGTGACGGTGGAGTAAAAGCTCTAAGCACTAAACCCTAAATTCTAAACCTCCCCCTCCACTATTTTCCTCTCCTCCTCCGTCAGCCCGTAAAGGTCATAAACGAGGTTATCTATCTCTTTATTCGTTTTCTCTATCTCTTTTTTCAACGCTTCGCTTTCACTAAAGGGCGTATCACGAATCGGAGATAGTTTCTCGTTTAAAATCTGCAGATGGATTGCATATTCGCCAATTTCTTTTTGTTGTATGTCTGATGGAATTTTTATAGGTAAATCACCTACTTGTGGCGTGCCTACCCTCATGAAACCCCCTGAAAGAGACAAGGATTTAAATAAACTTTTATAAAAATACGTTAACAACTTGCTGTTGAGAATAGCTAATAGGGCTTTTAGGTTAATATTATTCGTAAAAACCACTATTGTAGATTTGCCCGCTAAATACTCACCATCATCTAAGTAACATTCCAATATCTTGGACATACCACCTATTATTATCTTTTCCTGTAAGGATTGTTCGTACCTTCTCAGGGAAAAAGTCTTTAAATCTGTTCTCTTAACTATAGGTCTAGTAAACTTAGATTTTAGATAGTGTGTAGGAGAAATATTCCATAAAGATGTATATCTATCAATAGTGCCAGTATTGATGAATTTAAAATACCCTTTTTCATTTCTAAGTTCTTTTAGAAAATCTTTAATTTCGTAAGCTTCTGATACTGTTGCAGCTCCGTAAATTTCAGCTATATCTTTTAGTTTTAAAGATTTCTTTGAGATTCTGCTCACGATAGACGATTGAGATTCGTTAAGTACTGGAGACCAGGTAGGTGTTTTTTCAAGTAGATCTTGCCTTACTTGTTTAGAATAAGTGGTGTTCAATTCTCCATTATCAGATTCTATAACCTCTACTAAAAAACTAGAATGATTTGGTACTGTTTTTTTTACGATAATTATGATTGGATATACGTTACTTCCAAAGACCGGTATAGAAGAATAATCTCTTAACGCTATAATTTCGTTATTTTGTATCAGTTTTCGAATGGATTCACAATACTTAGCAGATAATAGTTTGTTCGGAACAATCATTCCAAGGTAACCACCATTTTTTAACAAAGATAAGGCGCGTTCTAGAAATACAGAAAATATATCCCAATTACCCTTTGCACTTTCATAGTACCTACTGCAGAATTCTCTCAATTCAGGCTGAGTTTTTGTCATAGCCTCGGAATCAATATATGGAGGGTTTCCTATCACCACGTCAAAACCGCCCTCGTCCATAATATCTTTAAATTCTTCTTCCCAGTTAAAAGCCTTTTTCTCTTTCCAATTGTTACCAAAATACTTCTTCAAGTCATCTTCTGTACCGGAAATAAGTGAGTTACCTTCCTTGATATTGTCTTTCAAACAGGGCAGTGTTTCTCTCTTTGCCAGACTGCGTAGCAATAGGTTTAGCCGCGCAATCTCCACTGCCTGTATATCCAAATCTACGCCGTAAATATTATTTTGTAATATAGACATTCGGTCGGCGGCGTCTATGTCTTGCTCTGATTTACTTATCTTTTGGCTGGCGTAATATTTCAGCAGTTCATCGAATGCCCTTATTAAAAATGAGCCGGAGCCGCAGGCAGGGTCCAGTATCTTGATATTTCTTATTTCTTTTAGAGAACGTTCGGCAATAAAACGCCCCACCGTCTCTTTTACTATATAATCGGTAATGAATTTGGGCGTGTAGTAAATCCCATGCTCTTTTCTGCGTTGTTTTTTCTCTGTGAGTTCTATCCTTTCGTCATAAGGTAAACCTAAGTCCATTTTAGCCTGTGCTTTTTTAGCTTTCTCTTTGACAATATTGGCTATATGCCCCAGGTATTGTTCGTACACCGCGCCTAGTACATCCGCGTCGATGATTGAAAAATCATAGCTAGCCATTCCACTTTGTACTTCATACAAGCCATTAATTAAGCGCTCGAGCGTGTCACCTTCGATAAAAATTTCATCAGTAAGATGTTTTTGGAAAAGCTCACTGTCGTAATATCCGTCGAAGTAGCGGAAAATCTCGCGTAGTTTTTCTATCAGCTCTACTTTGCGCTTGTTTCGTACCCATTCGTGTACTGTGCTTAGCAGTACTTTTTCCTCTATTTTCCTGTCCTCGCAGGTGCGTATAAATATCAGCCGGTTAAAAAGCCGCTGGATAACCTCGTCTATTTGTTTGACTGTTAATTTTTTCTCATAAGAATGAAGCTGGGTGGATAGTTCTTCGCGCCACAACCGTAGCTGGTTAAATAGTCGTTGTTCTATCCCCATTCGTTGTGGGAGTGCGCCGTATCTTTCCGCCTTTTCTCCAAGCGCGTTATTTAGGAAGGATTCTTTAGATAATAACCACAGGTCATCAAACGCATCAATGTATTTATTGCATGTAAGCGTTATAAAAGGTTTGCTCGTCTGGGCTACATAGACTATTAGCGTTTCAAAATCAGTCAGTACCGCCCATGTTACACCTTTGTTATAGGCATATGTCACAGCTTGTTTGATATACGTTTCATTGGTAAGGTCGGCCTTTAACGGTTTTGCTTCAAGAAAAAATATAGAAACGCTGTTAAGCTTAAACGCATAATCCACCCGCCCGCCGGAGGCTTTTTCTTCTGGAGCCACTTCGTTTGTATCTTCAAAGTTCCAGCCAAGGGCGCGGAACAATGGCTCTATAAAGCTCGCTTTAGTTGCGGCTTCGTTATAACCTTTTATTTCTGCTGGGCTTAAAGCTTCATATTTCTTTACAAGCTCCGCAACCTTTTGTTTGGCTTCGTCCTTATTCATGTTGCTGTTATTATACACCACCCCTCCCCTTAACATAAACATCCTCCCTCCTTCGTAAGGAGGGATAAGAGGGAGAATTAATAGCGTCAAAACCCTATTTACATTTCCCTCCTTCCCCCCTTATAATAATGTGCACTCCTATTTACCTCTCCCTTGATGGGAGAGGAATGAAAAGGTGAAGGTGAAACTGTCAACTGTAAACTGGTAAATATAATTTACCATCCCGATGGAAATCGGGATCCATGTGCGGGGCAGGGTGTTTCTTACATTTAACATAAAACAATTCAAAACTGGTTACCTTTCCTTCTAAACCATCCCGACGAAAGTCGGGAACCAGAATATCCCATTTAGAGATGGTACTGAGAGGACAAAGAAAAAAGAGAAACTAAAAAATTACATAAAACAATTAAAAACAATTCGGCTACAGTTTATAGCTAAAGATAATTGAAAAAAAATATTAAAAAACCCAAAACAATTACGCTGTGGTAAAATTAATCAGTCATGAACATCAAAATCATCGCCACCAATAAAAAGGCTTATCACAACTACTATATCGGTGATACTTTTGAAGCCGGCATTGCTCTCCTCGGCTCGGAGATAAAGTCGGTGCGGCAGGGTAAAGTCAGCCTTGTAGATGCCTACGTCCGCCCCGAGCGCGGTGAACTATGGCTTTACAACGCTCACATCGCCCGCTATGAAGCCAGCAGCTATATGGGCCATGAGCCGACCCGCCCCCGCAAACTCCTGATGCACAGGAAGGAGATACTTAATCTTACCGGCAAGGTGGCGGAAAAGGGGCTGACTCTGGTGGCGACGAAAGTGTACCTCAAGGGAGGCATTGCCAAGGTGGAAATAGCTTTAGCTAAAGGCAAGAAGCTTTATGATAAGCGCGAGGCTATCAGCCGCCGCGAGGCGGAGAGGGAACTAGCCAGAACGATGAAAAACCGGTAGAATACGTAGTATAATATAAATAGTGTCTACACACTAAATGGGGACGCGTGGTTTCGACAGAGGAGGTGCGTTACAGGATTGCAGGCGGAGGTGCTGCTCCCTCCTTAAACTGGTAGCAAAAAATAAACGCAGAACCAGAAATGGTTGCAGCCTAATTAACTAGGTTGCCATTCAACCTGACCCCACCCCGACGGGTCGGGATTGGGTGCCGAAAAGCCGGGGTGCCGCCGCTTTAATGCCGATAGAAGCGACGAAAGATTTATCGGCTGGCTGGACTCGACTTGGTCAGTTGAGGCGGGTTCGGTAAGATTAAAGAGCTGACAAAGCTTGTAGGATATCCTGGACAGCTTCTTTTGGACGGGGAGTTCGACCCTCCCCCGTCTCCACCAGACATAATGTTAGCCTCAGCTGTAATGAGCTGGGGCTTTTTTGTATCTAAAAACTTGATGGGGAAGATCAGGGGTATCTCCCTAAAAGCGAACTCCACCTTCCCACAAAAAGTGATAACGAGAGATTTCAAGAACTAGCACGTTTATTATTCTCTCCCAGGGGATAGTAAAGGAAATGAGAAAAATAAAAAGCCTCCTGATTGGGAGGCTTAATTCGTCGCTTAAAATATTCGCTATGGTCGAAGGTTATTGGCAGGTTTCGTATTATTATTTGCAGTTTTTATCAAAAAAGATATGGTTTTTAATTTCGGTTAGTACGACCGCCAGTAGAATTCATACAACCATAATATCCTCTAAATAATACAGGGTCGACCTAAAGTGAAAGGCCGGCCCTGTATTAACAGCTAATTTGTTAATGCTATTTTGGAATTTCACTAGGCTTTATGCCTATCGCTTTGGCGACACCTTCACCATAGGCTTTGTCAGCCTTCAGACAATTGCTGATATGCTTGATTTTAATTTCCCTCGGTGCATTGCTAATATCGCGAGCGGTGTTTTCAAAGAGTGCTCTCTGTTGCGCGGGTTTCATCAAGCGGAAGAGTAGTCCTGGCTGGGTGTAGTAATCAGTATCTTCACGATGATTCCACCGGTCAGCAGCACCTTCCAGACTTAAGGGCGGCTCGGCAAAATCAGGCTGCTGCTGCCACTCACCGTAGCTGTTGGGCTCGTAACCTAGCGTACTGCCATGATTGCCATCAACTCTCATCAGGCCATCGCGATGAAAGCTGTTAACGGAGCAACGAGGAGCATTTACTGGAATGAGGTGATGATTAACTCCCAGCCTGTAACGCTGAGCATCCCCGTAGGAAAACAATCGACCCTGCAGCATCTTGTCAGGCGAGAAACCAATTCCCGGAACAATGTTGGCCGGATTAAAAGCAGCCTGTTCAACGTCGGCAAAATAGTTTTCAGGATTGCGGTTAAGCTCCAGCACACCCACCTCAATTAAAGGATAATCCTTGTGTAACCAGACTTTAGTGAGGTCGAATGGATTGAAGCGATAGATTGCCGCATCTTTCTCAGGCATAATCTGGAAATACATCGTCCAGCGGGGATAATTTTTCTTCTCGATGCTCTCAAACAGATCGCGCTGATGGCTCTCGCGGTCCTTAGCAATAATTTCTTGGGCTTCTTCATCAGTCAGGGTTTTTATACCCTGTTGTGTTTTGAGATGGAACTTAACCCAGAATCTTTGATTCTTGGAATTGATAAGACTGAAGGTATGACTACCGAATCCATGCATATGACGATAAGAATATGGAATGCCGCGGTCGCTCATCACGATAGTTACCTGGTGCAGCGCTTCAGGGAGAGAGGTAAAGAAGTCCCATTGATTACGGGCGCTGCGCATATTGGTGCGCGGGTCTCGCTTAACGGCGTGATTGAGGTCAGGGAATTTTAATGGGTCACGCAAGAAAAACACCGGCGTGTTGTTGCCCACTAAATCCCAGTTGCCTTCTTCCGTATAATATTTCATGGCAAAGCCGCGGATATCACGTTCGGCATCGGCAGCACCGCGCTCACTAGCTACTGTAGAAAAGCGCAGGAAGCAATCGGTCTTTTTACCCACTTTAGAAAAAATCTTGGCTTTGGTATAGCGGGTGACATCCTTGGTTATGGTAAATGTCCCGAAGGCTCCGGAACCTTTGGCGTGCATACGCCGTTCCGGTATAACCTCACGGTCAAAATGGCCGAGTTTTTCCAGAAACCAGACATCCTGTAAAAGGGCAGGTCCTCTTGGCCCGGCGGTCATCGTGTTCTGGTTGTCTGCGACGGGTGCGCCGGTGGCGGTAGTCAGCTTGGGTTTCTTATTATTTTTTGCCATTGTCTATCTCCTTTATATATCTAATAATAGTCATTAATTCCTATGAAAAAATTTCTGCAATTTTTATTTCTCATCTTGTAGTTGACTTCATTAATGAAATCGGTAATAATATAGTAATAGTAATTATTATTATATAAAAAGGATGTAAGTATGTCAAGAAGGTCAAGGCAAAGAGAGGTTATTTTAAAAGTTGTAACCAGCACAAAGTCGCATCCTCGTGCCGACTGGATATATGAACAGGTGAGAAAAGAGATTCCAAACATCAGCCTGGGAACAGTGTATCGTAATCTTAAGCTTTTAGCCAAAGCCGGGGAAATTTATCAACTAGAACTCGCCGGCAGCACCAGTCGGTTCGATGGGAATATAGAGAGTCACTATCATTTTAGGTGCAAGAAATGTGGTGATATGTTTGATTTGGATGAGCCTGTAGATAGGTCAATTGAAAAGAGGATAGCCCAAAAAACCGGTTTTAAAATTACTCAACAGCGTCTGGAACTGCTTGGTTTATGTACAAAGTGCCAAGAGTCGAAGAAGTATTAGTCTTAGAGTTTTCTAGCGTGGAGATAGATTTTAGAAGGAGGAAAATAATCATGAATCTACCAGAATATATATCAAAAAAAGAGGTCCAACGCGTATGTAAAGAGCTTGGATTTAGAGACTGGACGGAAATTAAAAAACCTACGGTGACGGATAAAGAAGCTTCAACTATCTTGAAAATAGTGAATGAGAAAAAGGTTAATATCCCTCTGGAAGATTTTAAACAGGGACTGGAAGTAGAACTTGAACACGGCACTATGTATGAAGATGCCAACGTGACGAACAATCACCCCATTCTCACAGGTAAGATCGTCATAGCCCACTTAAAAGAGACGATGGATTATTACAAGCGTCTCGAAGTCGTCGAAATCGAGGGGGATATTCTTAAAGCTGTTTTATCAAAGGACTTGAATAAAATCATATCTAAATACCAGAAACTTATCAAAGCCCAGGAACTCTTAATTAATGCGGTTTCAGAACAGTTACCATCAAAATAGCTTTTGGTACAAATAAAAAAGAAAGCGTAATATTATATTCCTGAATTTTTGTTGCGGGCAACAGTAAAGGGTGGCACATTTGGAAAACGTTTCTAAAACCGGGTTAAGCCGCGAAGTATGCACGGATGCATCTATCAGTGTTGAAGGGATTAACAAGCGCTTCGGGAAGCTGCAAGCGCTGGATAATATCAATCTGAAGGTTGAACCGGGTACGGTTTTTGCGTTGCTGGGGCCTAACGGCTCGGGTAAAACGACTCTGGTGCGTATTTTAACAACTTTACTCAAGCCGGACTCTGGAAGCGCTCATATAGCCGGTTATGATGTGGTTCGTCAAGCCCAATCAGTAAGATCGATAATGGGACTTGCCGGCCAGTATCCTGCCGTAGAAGAAATCCTCACCGGGAAAGAAAATCTGGAAATGATCGGCCAGCTATATCACCTGGGAAAACAGAAATCAAAAGCAAGAGCGGAAGAGTTACTCGAGCAGTTCGGACTATCAGATGACGCAAACAGGAGAGTTAAAACGTATTCGGGTGGGATGCGGCGGCGCCTTGATCTGGCAGCAACACTGGTAGCTAAACCATCTATTCTTTTTCTTGATGAGCCGACAACCGGACTTGATCCGCGGAGTCGCCTGGGACTCTGGGAAGTCATCGCCGCTCAAGCAAAAGATTGCAACACCGTTTTTCTAACTACACAATACCTTGAAGAAGCTGATAGATTAGCTAATAAAATCGCTATACTCGATAAAGGACGGATTCTTCGTGAAGGAACCAATCAAGAATTAAAGGAGTGCTGCGGTGGTGACACCCTGGTTAAAGTCAGGATTGCAGACCGCAATGAAATATCAAAAGCCAATGATGCTTTAAGAGATTTGGCTGGTGATAGATTAATGAGTTATCCGGACATTGGTGAAATTACTCTACCTGCTATTGAAGGTCCATCTTTATTACCGGAAGTAGTTCGACGCCTCGATCGCCAAAAAATAGTGATTGTTGAGCTTGCTCTTAAGCCGCCTACGCTAGATGATGTTTTTTTATCTATCACCGGGCATACGGCTGCAGAAAATTCGGAGATAAAACAAGAAACCTCTGTTATCAAGCGAGAAAAAAGATGAATATTAGAGCTAACTCAAATATCATTAATTCCTTATCAGATATCGTGGTCATGACGCGCCGGAATATGCTAAGGTACATCAGACTGCCTCAATTACTGGTATTCAATGCTTTATTGAACGTAGTGTTACTGCTCCTGTTCAATTACGTTTTTGGAGGCGCTATTGGTACCGGTGGTATCGCTTATATTCAATATTTTTTGCCGGGTTTCATGGTACAGACCGTGGTGTTTGGTTCCACACAAACAAGCGTCGGGTTGGCTGAAGACCTGGCCAAAGGCATAATAGACCGCTTTCGTTCACTACCAATGTCCCGCGTGGCATTTATTACGGGCCGGGTCATTGCCGACGCTGTCCGTTATACCATACTAATAACGCTTATCATAATAGTGGGCAGCATCATGGGTTTCCGATTTGAAAACGGAGTGTTGCCTATCCTTGCGGGGGTTGGTCTAATTATCCTTTTTGGTATTGCTCTTACATGGGTGGGTGTTTTCATCGGAACATCGGTAAAAGATGTGGAGACAGCCCAGGTAGCCGGCTTTGTCTGGGTATTCCCCCTTGTATTTGCCAGTTCACTCTATGTGCCCATTGAGACAATGCCTTCATGGCTACAGGTTTTTGCAAATATTAACCCTGTAACGCCTATGGTAGACACGATGCGTGCTCTTTCCCTTGGCGGAAGCGTATCTGCTTCACTTTGGAAGACTCTAGCCTGGGATGCTGCTCTTATCCTTGTGTTTCTCACTCTAGCCCTCCGTCGCTATAAATCCATCGGGAAATAACCATAAGACAAAATAAGTTTTATTAGTAATGGGTGATTATTGTGAGTAATATCACATCAAATGTATGTTTTAAATATTACACTTGATATATAAATTACGACAAATAAAAAACATGGTGATGAATCAGGTCATACACTTTAAACTAAAACTGGGGACACATAGGAGCTAAAGATGGAAACAGCCGGTAAATGTGTAGAATCGATGAATTTTTCGGACGGGTGGCGCGATTGGAAAAACAGGCTAAAACAATCCATTGAAAATAGCCGGACGTATTATCAAGATGAAACTGTGAACAATTTACTACTAAAGCTTAATGTATTTTTAAACAATAAAGTCTGTGCCTCCAATATATGTGAAGAAATGATAACAGAGATGTGGGATGCGGGGACATCCGAAGAGCGTAAAACTCTAGCTACTTTATTTCTTAAGATTGCCAACCGGCTGTAGTATATATTCATTTCTAAATTATACCGGACAGGAATGGGGAGGCAAAAGGCCGGATTTGAAAGACATTTTTACCGATTTATCGGTAACGATACCTCTCTACAAAAACACTCTACCTCTTGTTTCGTAATTAAATAATAGGATTAAGATTGCAAAAAGGCAAAGCTGCTGAGGACATCATGGTGAACCCGATTGCTAAAAGTTTGCGAATCAAGACTCTCTTGAAGAGTCCAAAATAAAGGAGGAGTAATAATGGTTAACGATCAATCTGTTGAAAGGCGTCTTAGCAAGCTGCGTATCTGGAACATCGTCGTCGGTCTTATACTTGCGGTACAGGCGGTACTCATGGCCGTCCTCACCAATAGTTTCTCTCTACCGGTAACAGCAACGTTCATGACAGGCGCTCCCGGCAGTTCTTCAACACTTCACCAAATATGGAATATCCAGACGGGCTGGGGCATCTTCGCTTTCATGGCTATTTCAGCCATAGCGCTACTGACAATCGCTTCGCCCTGGGTTTTTCCTTGGTATAAGCGCAATCTTCTCCAGAGCCGTAACTACGGACGCTGGATAGAGTATTTCTTCAGCTCTTCGATCATGATCGTCCTAATTTCCCAGATATGCGGGATCAGCGACATCGCCGCTCTGCTGGCCATCTTTGGCATCAATGCTACCATGATACTTTTTGGCGCATTACAGGAAAAATACGAAAAACCTGGTAAGCCAAGCTGGATACCATTCCTGTTCGGCAGTTTTGCCGGTATTATCCCCTGGATCGCAATAGTTATTTATGTCATTGCCCCTGGAGTAAGTGCATCACCGCCCGGGTTTGTGTACGGGATAATCGTTTCGCTATTCGTTTTCTTCAACTGTTTTGCAGTTAACATGATACTGCAATACAAGCAGGTAGGCCCCTGGCGGGATTATTTATTTGGTGAAAAAGTATACATCATTCTTAGTTTAACTGCAAAAGCTTTGCTTGCATGGCAGGTATTCTTCCCGGTACTAATGTCGTCCTAGGTCGTAGATATATCCAGTAGAACGGCTTTAAAGATGTTATAGAGGGGGGATATTTGTGAGAGATAAAAAGCAATACAAAATTGCTCCGGACTTCAGCGCCATCGATACCGAAGTACGTACGATCAGACTCTCGGAATATAAAGGTAAGAAAAATGTGATGCTGGTGTTTAATCGCGGTTTCCAGTGACCCTACTGCCGTAATCATATGGCGCAGTTGCGCCAGGATCATCAACAGTTCGTTGACCGGAATACCGAAATTATCGCCATCGGGCCGGAAGACTCTGAAGCATTCAAAGAATGGTGGGATGAACACCAGATGCCCTTCACCGGCATTGCCGACCCGAAACATGTTATCGCAGATACATATGGTCAGCAAGTAAAATTGATCAAGCTGGGACGCATGCCGGCCAGTTTATTAGTCGATAAGAAAGGACAGATAAGATACACGCACTTTGGAGAGTCAATGGCAGATATACCCAAGACCCAGGAAATTCTTACGCTTATTGATAAACTAAACAAGGAAGATGCCGGTAAAGTATGATGAAACAGGATCCGATGTAAATAGTTTTATGTTCTTTCCGGAAGTAATATCATACTCATTATTGAGAGGACTTCGCAAATAGACGTGTCATACTATGACGCAAGGCGGAGGGAAAATGAACGTACAGGTAATAACAGACAGTACTTCGGATTTACCGGAAGGTATGGCTAACGAACTTGGTATCAGAGTTGTGCCGATATACCTGCGTTTCGGCGAAAAGACCTACCGCGACGGAGTTGATATCACCAAGGATGAGTTTTATTCGATGCTCGCTTCTTCACCGGTGCATCCGGCTTCTTCCCAGCCAAACCCGGAAGATTTTACAGGGGTTTTCAGTGAGTATTGCGATAACAAGAGCGGTATAGTTTCCATACATATCTCATCAAAGATCAGCGGTACATATAACTCGGCAAATATCGCTAAAAAAACACTTAAGAGCCAGTGCCCTATTGAAATCATAGATTCAGGGCTTAATTCCGGCGGTTTGGGGTTGGTGGTAACGGCGGCCGCTAGGGCGGCCCAGTCCGGTGCAAACATGGCTGAAGTGGTCAACGAGGCAAATAAGGCAGTCAAAGAGGTCCGCATGTTCGGAATGTTTGAAACCATGAAATACTTGGCCCGAAGCGGCCGTGTGAACAAAACAATTGCCGCGGCGTCAAGTGTTTTACATGTGATGCCTCTTTTAACCTTTCACGAAGGGGAAATCGTCAGGGCCGGCTTGGTCCGCGCTGTAAGTAAAGGCATGGACAGG
>CAYGVP010000011.1:0-19948 GCA_964353385.1 uncultured Dehalococcoidaceae bacterium | reverse complement strand
AGGGGGTTAGCTCTTGCTTTGTTTCAATCTAGCGCACTATAATTAGACTTAATCGGGGGGAAAATTGCCTCTGATTTCTTTAGAATGAAGATTGCTATTATACTCGGCACCCGCCCGGAAATCATCAAGATGGCTCCGCTGATAAAAATTTATCGGCAAAACCGGGCGGATTTCTTTTTGCTCCATACCGGTCAGCATTATTCCTACCAGCTGGATAAGGTTTTTTTCGACCAGCTTAAGCTTCCCCGGCCGGAATACAATATCGACGTCGGCTCGAGTTCTCATGCCGAACAGACCGGGAAGATGCTTATCGGCATCGAGAAAATACTCCTGAAAGAAAAGCCGGCTACCGTCCTTGTCGAAGGCGATACCAATAGCGTTCTCGCCGGCGCGCTGGCCGCGGCGAAACTTGGCATTAAAGTTGGTCATATCGAGGCAGGGTTACGTTCCTACGACCGCACCATGCCGGAGGAGCTTAACCGGCTTCTTACCGACCATCTTTCGGATTATCTCTTTGCCCCCACGCCTAAAGCCAGGCAAATATTGCTCGGCGAAGGGATTGATGAAAAGAAGGTCTTTGTCACCGGCAACACTATCGTCGATGCCGTTATGCAAAACCTGGAGCTGGCTAAAAACGGTAAAGACATGATGCGTGATTTGAAGGTTAAAACAGGGCAGTATTTTCTGGTAACCCTGCACCGTCAGGAAAACGTTGATAATGCCGCCAGGTTCGGCTCTATTCTAGAAGGCTTGAGTAAAATAGCTCTTCAATTAAAATTGCCTGTCATTTATCCTATCCACCCCCGCAGCCGCAAAAAGATGAGTGAGTTCGGTCTTAAGCCTGAAAACCTTACGCTTATCGAGCCGGTCGACTTTCTGAGCTTTTTACAGTTGGAAAGCAGCGCTAAACTGATACTTACAGATTCCGGCGGCGTGCAGGAAGAGGCTTGTATCCTGGGCGTTCCCTGTGTCACTATTAGAGATAACACTGAGCGACCGGAAACGCTGGAGGTTGGCGCCAACGTTCTCGCTGGGGCGTCTTCGGAACGTATTGTGGAATGCGCCCGCCTCATGCTGGATAAGAAAGATAAATGGGTCAATCCTTTCGGCGACGGTAAAGCGGCGGAGAGAATTATTAAAATAATCACGGAGGCAGGAAATGGCTAAAATTCTGGTAACCGGCGGGCTGGGAGCGGTGGGTAAACCGCTTGCCGCCGAGCTTAAAAACAGAGGGAATGAAGTCTGGATTGCCGATAGGGCGCACTCGGCCGAGCCGAATTACGTCCGCTGTGATACTGGCGAATTTCATCAGGTGGAAGGGCTTTTTAACCGCGCCGATTTCGACTATGTTTATCATTTAGCTGCCGAGTTCGGCCGCCGCAACGGCGAAGATTTCTATGAGAATCTCTGGAAAACCAACGCTATCGGCACCAAGAACTTTATAAGAATGCAGGAAAGACTTAAATACCGCATGATTTTTTTCAGCAGCTCCGAGGTCTACGGCGATTACCGGCAGGTCATGCGCGAGGACGTCATGGATAAGGTCGCCGTCAAGCAAATGAACGACTACGCTATGAGCAAATGGGTCAATGAGATGCAGATTCTGAACTCCGCTGCCCAGTTCGGCACGGAAACGGTGCGTGTCAGATTATTTAACACCTACGGCCCCGGCGAATATTACTCCGAATACCGTAGCGCTATCTGCGTCTTTATTTATAAAGCCCTCCATAATTTACCCTATACCGTGTATACCAAGCATGAACGCACCTCTTCCTATATCGACGACTCGGTAAAAACTCTGGCAAACATCATTGATAACTTTAAACCCGGCGAAGTTTATAATATTGCCGGCCACGAGCTGCATAACATGAAGAAAGCCTCCGATATTATCCTGAAATACCTGCGCAAAGACGATAGTCTGGTTGAATACAAAGAAGCCCAGCCGGATACCACGCTCGTAAAAAAGGTGGACGTTACCAAAGCCGTGCGCGACCTCAAGCATAAAAGCACGGTGTCTCTGGAGGAAGGCATCCCCAGGACTGTCGAATGGCAGAAAGAGGTATACACAATTGGCTAAGAGAATCGTCGTTATAGGCACGGGATACGTAGGATTGCCGCTGGCTATCATGCTGGCGCGGGCCGGCTATCAAGTTGTCGGCGTCGATATCGAAGAAAATGTGGTCGATGCCATCAATACCGGCGTCCTCCACCTGGCTGAAGAAGAAATTAAACGTATTTTTAGTGAGCCCAATGTCAGGAAAAACCTCCGCGCCCAGAGAACGCCCTGTCCAGCCGATGTCTTTATAATTTCCGTCCCCACGCCTATCGATGAAAGAAAAAGAGTCGCCGACCTTTCGATGGTGATAGGGGCTGCAGAATCGATTGTTCCCCACCTGCGCTCCGGCAACCTGGTCATTGTAGAAAGCACCGTTCCGCCGCTTACCTGCCGCGATATCGTCGCTCCAATTGTTGAAAAGTCCGGGCTTAAAGTCGGCAAGGATATCTTTATCTGCCATTGTCCGGAGAGGATTCTGCCCGGCGCGGTGTTTGATGAAATTGTGAACAACGATAGGATTATCGGCGGCATGAACGCTAAAGCCTCGAAAATGTCTCGGGAGATATACGCTTCGTTCGTTAAAGGCAATCTGTATCTGACCGACGACGTTACCGCGGAGCTTGCCAAGCTCATGGAAAATACCTACCGCGACGTTAATATCGCCCTCGCCAATGAATTTGCCGCCGTCGCTGAAGGGCTGGGAATTGATGTTCTGGAAGCTATCAGGCTGGCTAACAAGCATCCCAGGGTCAAAATCCTCAAACCCGGCATCGGCACCGGCGGGCACTGCATCCCCGTCGACCCCTGGTTTATTAAAGAGGTGGACCCCATTAACTCCCGCCTTATCCATACAGCCAGGCTCATTAACGACGAGGTGCCGGTTAATATTGCCTCTAAGATCAGATATGCCCTGAAGGATATTAAAAATCCGAAAATAGTTGTCTTAGGCATGACCTATAAACCGGATACCTACG
Source organism: uncultured Dehalococcoidaceae bacterium (assembly GCA_964353385.1). Taxonomy (GTDB): domain Bacteria; phylum Chloroflexota; class Dehalococcoidia; order Dehalococcoidales; family RBG-16-60-22; genus RBG-13-51-18. Next base: position 16,918 of record CAYGVP010000011.1, on the reverse strand, counting down.
ATATCAGGAACAGCCCGGCGCAGAAGATAATCGGAATTCTTAAAGCGGACGGCTATCAGGTTAGCGCTTATGACCCTAAAGTGAAAGGCTGCCAGTATTCTTCCATCGCAAAAATCGCCAAGGACGCTGATGCTCTGGTGGTTCTGGTTGAGCACAAGGTTATCCGGGATGAACTGGCTAAAAAAGAAGCGGAAATTAAAAAAGCCATGCGCCAGCCTTTGATTATAAGGTTCTACTACGAAGCATCGGAAAACGGATAATATAGATTGTGAATATCTTATTTATCCATGAAATCGACTGGCTCAGGAAGGTCGTCTTTGAAATACATACCCTTTCCGAGCTTCTATCTCTTTTCGGACACCGTGTCTATGTCATCGACTACGAATCTATGTGGAAAAAAGAAAGGTTCTTTGATTTTGGCTGTTTAAAAACCGAGGTAATTGATAATGTCAGCCGGGCTTATCCCAATGCCTCGGTAAGCTTAAGGCGCCCCGGATTTATTAAAATACCCGGCTTGAGCCGTTTTTCCGCTCTATTCACCCAGTACCGGGAAATCCGCAGGACGCTTAAAGAAAAGAAAATCGATGCCGTAGTGCTTTACTCCGTCCCCACCAGCGGCTGGCAGGCTATAAATCTGGCCAAGAAATTCAATATCCCGGTAATCTTCCGCTCCATAGACGTATTAAACCAGATGGTGACAAGCCCCCTGCTCCGTCACTTGACGAGGTTACTTGAGAAGCGCGTTTACTCCGGGGCTGATTATATTCTTACGCTCACGCCTAAAATGTCTAAATACGTTATTGATTTGGGTGCCAATCCTTCCCGGGTGGGGCTGCTTTTGATACCGGTGGATACCGGCATGTTTCACCCCGCCCCCGGTCAGGATGAACTCCGCCGTAAATGGGGTCTTGGCGTGGAGGACGATATAATACTTTTTATCGGTACTATATTCGATTTCAGCGGACTTGATATCCTTATACGGCGTTTTCCTGAAGTCTTGAAAGAGGCGCCGCAGGCAAAATTACTCATCGTTGGTGACGGACCGCAGCGTCCTAAACTGGAAAGAATCGTTGCTGAAACCGGGTTGCAAAAGCAGGTAATCATCACCGGTTTCCAACCCTACAACACCGTGCCCCAGTACATTAATGCGTCGACGTTATGTATCAACACTTTCCTCATTAACGATACCACCAGAGATATCTTCCCGAGCAAGATAGTGCAATATCTTGCCTGTGGCAAGGCGGTCATCGCCACGCGCTTGCCCGGCATGGCAGCCGTCATTTCAGGTGAGGAGCAGGGTGTAGTCTATAGCGATAGTGTTGATGATGTACCTGGAAAGATAATCGCTTTATTGAAATCAGCGGAGCGTAGAAAACGGCTGGAACAAGCAGGACTGGCCTATGTCAGGCAAAAGCATAGCAATGAAAAAATAGCTCATCAGCTGGAAGAAAAATTAGAACAAGCTGTCAAAGAAAAACGCGCAGGAACAGCAGCCTCTCGATAAATACTGGCTTATTGTTTTATTAATTATCCCCGGTGTATTCAAAAATCTTTATTTCCGGTACTGTGGTATTAGTATAGTTTGCGGAACTGTACACCAGTTGGTAATCCTCTACTGCTTCTAAAGGTATTGGGCTGGAAAAGGGGTCCACACTGATAATCTCGTATTTTTTACTAGAATCCTGTGTGGCAATATAATTAAGCGCATCCTGGTAGGAGACGAAATCTTTTGCATCGGCGACAAGCTTAAAAATAATGCCGCTGACGTCTCTTGCATCCTGATAGGTTACTACTGTCGCTTTACCTCCAGGATTGGCTTGGCCGTTGAAATTATATAGTCTGACAATTAAGGTGCGGTAATACTCGATACCGAACACCTGTCTCGGAGAAACGTTGCCTTCCCCATCTTGCACGTAAAATACGGGGGTAAATTTTTCCTGGTCCAGTCCTGACCAGTTGACTATTGCCCAAAACTTTCCGGTGGCGATTTCATAATCGCCTATGATATACTTCGACCCTAGTTCTTTTCTAAGCCCATCCGCTGTAGTTTGATTTTGCGATAGGAAGAATGCGGCTACTTTCCTGATAGGCTCGGGAGATTGGGATGGATTAGCACTGGGAATACGATGCGCGATACGGATAATCCAGTATCCATAGTCCCACCAGGCAGTTACCCCGTAAGCTGATGTCGGGTAATTAAAACTTTCTCCGGTAGGCACCGCATCGTAGTCCTTATAATAAGCGTCCGGGTCGCCCATGGGTTCCGGCGTATTATCCCTCATCCAGACTAAAGCCGCCTGCCAATTATCCGATAACGCGTAAGTCACTACTTTTGCTTGACTTTGCGATGTAACTATATTAGGAGAAAAAACAAACAGGACGACTAAAACTAGAGCTAAAAACGCGTTTAAATAATATGTTCTCATGCTTCGTTTCTCGGCGATGGCTTTCCTTTTCATCCTGGTTTTAGAAATATGCAGATCTTGCGTTGGTTCCTCCGACTTTTGGGTTAGCTTTTTTAGGCCCGATTGCCAGATTATTTGCCATGCCAGATAACCTGAAAGCAGTGCCATATTAATGGCAAGATAATACTGGAAGCGGCGTTGTATCATCGGTATCATAAGAATTATCAAAGACCACAGAATGAAAAATCGGAGATGCTCGTCACCTTCGCTTTGCTTGAATAAAATGTAAATTAATATCGCCAGCGGTATCACTGACCAATAACGAATGTTGCTATACGTGGTGAATAACATCAGCATTGACAGCACTATAAGTATCGCGACAATCCATAACAAAGCGATATACCAGGGCTGTTCTCTGCGCCGCCTTATGAATGAATAGAACAAGATGCTTAGTGATATGAAGGCTACACCCGGAATGAACCAGATTTGGTCCTCGGACATTTTGTATTGATTGGGTACCTGTAATACGGTCAATATTATCATTATTGCCGTAGCTATAATAAGAAATACCAGCAAAGATGCCCCATTCCTGTTTTGAGTGTTCAAATAAAGCAGATACCCGCATATTGCCGCGGCGCCGATACCGAAAATGAGCCACCACGGCGCGATGAAGAAACTGGTGGTGAAATTGCCCCAGGCAACACTTGGTGTATAAATATCTCCCATAGGGAGAAGCATCGGCGTCATTTCAATGGTAGTAGTTGCGGTTGACCCGGCGGGGAAAAAGACAAATTTAAATTTAGCCAGTAGCGTATTAAAAATATCGGGAGCCGCAAAATAAACGACGACTGCCGATAGTACCCCGATTATCACCAGCGCAACAGGATAGTAATATGTCTTTAATCCCATCTTCGCTATGATTTTTGATATGCCGTATAAAACTAGCGGAATAAAAAATGCAATAACCATGGCAATGGCAATATCACTGGACATTGGATTAAGGATTAAGATAATCAATGCCGGTAAAAGTGAGAAGAAACCAACAATGCACAGATAATCGGATGATTTATTCTTTAGATGGTTGATAATAAATTGAATTATTAAGTAAAGAATAATAATAAAGACGAATATTAAAGCTCCTTGCCAGGTGGTCAGGTAAAAACCGAGAAACACGCCGACCAGCAAACTATAAATAAGCGGTTGTAGTATTACCTTCCACTCGCGCTTTAATATATGCGTAAAGCTTAACTGTTTCTGGCTGGCTGCCTTGATTGCCAGAATCAGGAACGCCAGAGCTGTGGTGGTAAAAAATACCTCGGCAACGGGGTTATCGCCGGAGCCTAACATTGAGCGTGATAAAAATTCGCCTGGAAATACAGCCGTCAAACCGGCCGCAAAAACGCCGACCCATTTGTTGAAAAGGGTTTTACCGATAAAGAAAACGGGGATAATGGTCAGCGCCCCCAGTATTGCCGGCAGGAAAACTCCAATTACATCTACAGTATGTTGTGTCGGATTACCCCCGCCCGCAATCCAGGCAATAATAGCTGTAATCCAGTGAAAGGTAGGTAGAGAGGTCACAGCATTACCGCCGGGGAAAAGGAAGTATGGATCGAACTGGGTAAGATGCGGGAAATGATGTGAAAGATTATCGACCAGACGCATGTAGAAATAGGCGTCGTTGCTGCCGTATTTTATATCATCGCCGACAAAAATCTGTCCGTACGGGAGATAGATCCGTATAAGTAGCGAAATGACGATAAATGCAGCTAATAATAGGACGATGAGCCAAACGGGTGAGATTTTTATCTTCGGCATTTCCTGATTTGTTTATACCTCATCTGGTAACTTATCGAAATATTTAACTATAGCAAAACACTCATCAATGCTCTTGGCTTAAGCGTAACATTTTTATACCTTTACGTCAATATAAACAGCGGTAAAATGTTATCGGCTGCAAAGAATCTACGCTCTTCGTACAATATATTCAACGGCAGGAATATGTTATAATTCCTGCTTGAAAAGGCTATCCCTTATGAATACGGTAGAAGTCAAAAACATCGTCAAGACCTTCGCGGATAAACTCGCAGTCGATGACCTTTCATTCTCCGTCGCTTCGGGTGAAATATTCGGCTTAATCGGCCCTAACGGCGCCGGCAAGACTACCACCCTAAAGATGATGATGGATATTATCAAGCCGGACTCTGGCGAGGTAACCGTCCTAGGTGAGAAATTGAGTGAAGCCGCGAAGAATAAACTCGGTTATCTGCCGGAGGAGCGCGGGCTCTATAAAAAGCAGCGTGTCCTTGATACTATTGTTTACCTTGCCTCGCTTAAAGGTGTAACTTCGCGTGTAGCGGCGGAAAGAGCCAACCGTCTGCTTGAGCAAACAGGTATGCTGCCCCACGCTCGTAAGAAAATTGACGAATTGAGCAAGGGTATGAGCCAGATAATTCAGCTCATCGTCACCATCGTCCATGAACCGCAGCTCATCATACTGGATGAACCGTTTGCCGGTCTTGACCCGGTCAACACAGAGTTGCTCAAAAATATGTTCCTCGCTCTTCGGAATCAGGGCAAAGCTATCGTCTTAAGCACGCACCAGATGAATCAGGTTGAAGAGCTCTGCGACCGTATTCTAATGGTACATAACGGGCGCGCTGTACTCTATGGCGACCTCGCGGAAATTAAGTCGAGGTATAAAAATAATTCTGTCATTATAGATTTTGAAGGGGAACTGGGTGAAGTGCCCGGCGTTGCGGAAAAGCGCGCTCATAAGGGCTATACCGAGTTGTTTTTAGATGGCAAAACATCCCCCCAGCAGCTATTGGAGCGCCTGTTAAGCCGCAGTATCGTTATCAACCGCTTTGAAATAGCCACCCCTCCCCTTAACGAGATATTCATCAAAATCGTTGGGAAAAACAATGAATAAAACAGTTCTGATATTCAAGCATGAATTCTTGAACATGCTCCGCCGCACGGGGTTCATCATTATGACCCTTATCGTGCCGCTTATCTTCATCCTGGCAATAGTGATTTATCAAATCGTTTCAGGAGTTATCAAACCATCGGAAGAAATCACCAGTATAGGATATGTTGATAATTTAGGAGGCTTCGAGCAATACACAGCCCAGGATAAAATTAATCTGGTGCGCTTTAATACGGTAGAAGAAGCTAATAAATCTCTTATCGCCAAGGATATTAAAGAGTATTTTATTCTTGACCAGTCTTATATATCTACCAGTTTAGTTAACCTTTATACATTAGAAAAACAGCTTATCCCTCCCCCGGAGGAAGTCACTGCTATTAAAAATTTCCTGACGAGTAATTTGTTATCGGGTAAAGTGACCCAGCCTACTATCGACATCATAGAAACTCCTTTGAATGTAATCGCTATTCGGCTTACCGAGACCGGAGAAATAGCTCCGGAGCAGGGTGGTGTGGGGAATGTTTTAGTTCCCTCGATTTTTAGCCTGCTGCTGGTGCTTTCCATCACCTTTTCCTCTGCTTACCTTCTCCAGGGCCTCGGCGATGAAAAGGAGAACCGCCTTATCGAGGTATTATTATCCTCCGTCTCCACCCGCCAGTTGATTATCGGCAAGGTTTTGGGAATTGGCAGCGCCGGGTTGATACAGGTGCTGGTCTGGGTAATCTCCACTCCCTTTATCGTGAACTTTGCGTCCTCCTCGGTCGGCGGTTTCTTGAGTAACCTGCAAATTCCGCTCAATTTTCTTCTACTATGCATCATCTATTTCATACTGGGATATCTCTTCTTCGCGGTAATTTCCACCGCTCTCGGCGCTATTAGCCCCTCCGCCCGCGAGGGACAGCAGCTAGCCACCATCTTTACGCTGACTGCTGTTTGTCCGCTCTGGTTCGCTTCGGCGATTATCATGTTCCCCAATAATCCCGTATTTGTCTTTCTTACCATTTTCCCGCTCACCGCCCCGGTCACTTTAATAATGCGGCTGGGTTCTACGGATGTTGCCGCCTGGCAGATTATCGTTAGTGTCATCGTGCTTTTACTTTCTATTGCTGTAGGTTTATTCTTAACCATCAAAATCGTCAGGACTTTCCTGCTGATGTACGGCAAAAGACCCAGTCTGGGTACGATTATCCGTAACCTAAGGAACGGATAAGTACTTAATAGGTCTTACTATTTTACGCAGTTGCCGTTCACATAAAGAAATGAAAGATGTCAATGGAGTCTTTCTGTGAGGTTTGGTAACTTTCCCTTTAGAAAAAGGTCAACGGCTTCCTGAATATTTTTTACATCCGTTATTATGGGTTCTATTTTATAACTTTTTAAACTTTCATATGCGCCCATTCCCATCCCTCCGGCAATGACAATCTGGCAATCTCTAATAGCCTCTGCCATCCCTGCATGTCTTCCCTGTGATGCCAGGCCGTAGCCGTGTCTACCTCCTTGGCCGCCGTGTGGGTTACCCTGGCCTGCAAATTGCTGATGGCCTACTTTATCCCTTTTTTCCTTGTTTTTTATTTCCCCGTTTTCAACTATAAAAACCTCATATAATGGCGCCCGTCCAAAGTGTTGGCACACATTTATCTCATCTTCTGTAACAACTGCGATTTTCATCTTTATTCCCTCCTTAAGATATTGAGCTATCGTTTTGTTTTCTTTATTATTTTCGCTTCCTCTCCTGTAATGTACGGTGGAAAGTTTATAATTCCCGCCTTCAATCTTGAGGGCTTTTCCGTTAACGATGCTGTCGGCTATCTTTTTTCGTGCCGTAGCCAGTATTCTCTGGAAGGTCGGCCTTGAGACAGCCATTTTTTCAGCACATTCCTTCTGCTCCAGGTGTTCCGAGTCTTTAAGGCGGATAGCTTCTATTTCTTCCACTAATAATTGGGTTTCTTCTAAGATTCTCAACGGAATACCTGCCGGTTTGAAGTAGGTTACACCCGGAAGAAAAAAGATTCTTCTACATTTCTGTGGGCGTGGCATTTATTTATTCCTTTTTAATAAAGTTATGAGCATATGCTCATAATAAATAATATCAAAGTTATTTAATCATGTCAAGTAAATTGGGGTTTTATGTGATATATTTTGCATTATTGTCCTTGACACTCATACTTAATGTGGATATCATTCAAGCAATATGGATTTCCTCGTCTTCATCAAAGACCTTCTGCTGGCCACGCTCGGCCAGATGGCCACCCTGTTTTTAGGCTTCTTTATCTTCGGATTGCTGATACATTTCATTTCACAGCTTACGTTCAAATCGTTAGCTAATGCCTTCGGTCCTGGCGGCACTTATCTCGTAGCCTGGCTTGGTACCCCCGTGCATGAACTGGGACACGCCCTTTTTTGCCTGCTCTTTGGACATAAAATAGAAGAGGTACGTTTTTTTAAGCCGGATAAAAACACCGGCACGTTAGGCTACGTTTATCATAAGTGGAATCCTAAGAATCCCTGGCAGGTACTGGGAAATTTCTTTATCGGCATCGGGCCGGTAATAATCGGTTGTGCTGCTCTGTTTGCTCTCTTTTATTTTCTCATTCCCGGCAGTTCCCGTGTCTGGGACTCTATTATCGCCGGTGTCAATAGCCTGGGCGTTAACGCCTCGGTAGGTGATTATTTTACGGCCTTTCGGGACTCTATTCTTTCGATAATCAACATCATTTTTACCTCTGCCAACCTGCATGCCTGGCAGTTCTGGATTTTTCTTTACCTTTCCATTTGTATCGCCTCCAATGTAAGGCTTAGCTGGGCGGATATTAAAGGCTCTTTTTCCGGATTAGGTTGTATCGTCCTGCCGTTTTTAATCCTGAATCTCATATTGCTTCTCGCCGGCCGAACCTCTGATAACGTTTTCCCCTATACGGCGTCCGTTCTCGGCACAATCTATAGCCTGTTGATATTAGCCCTGATTATGGTATTGCTTGGCTTTATCCTGATTTATCTATTCTCGGCAACCTACTACCGCCTTAGATATAAAATAATCCTCAATCCGTTTAAATAAGCAAAAAGTTTTACCTCCCCCGGAATAATAGATGATATAATCGAATTAGATATACTATGGCTATAGAAATTAACCTGCCTCCTGTGATGCAGGCTCTCGTTAATGGCGTTAACCGCATCGATGTCAGCGGTGGCACCGTCGGCGAGTGCTTTAGAGAAATGGTAAATAAGTATCCCCAGTTCAAACCTAAGCTTTTCACACAGCGTGGCAAACTGCGCAACGGTATCCAGATTTTTATCAACAGAGAGGATGCCTATCCGGAGCTGCTTACCCGCCACGTCCGTGACGGTGATAAAATTTACCTTTCCCATATCGTTTTAGGCGGTTAAAATAGCATTTCTCTGGTTTAAAAAAGTGTATTATGTTACCAATTTTCATTTCAGGAGGCTCACATGGCATTGAATACCGGTAAAATCTTAAGAGTAAATCTATCCAGCGGTAAAGTCAGCACCGAATCCGTACCGGAAAAAGTTGTCGCAGACTTTATCGGGGCGAGGGGCTACGGCATTAAATATCTTTACGATGAAGTAAACCCCGGCATCGACCCCCTCGGCGAGAAAAATAAATTAATGATGCTCACCGGACCCCTCGCTGGTACGATGGCGCAGGCGGTCTCACGCTGGGTGGTCTGCACTAAAAGCCCTCTTACCAGCGCTTTCGCCCGCTCTGTCTGCGGCGCTGATTTCGGCGCCTGGATGAAATTCGCTGACTATGAAGTCATTATTATCGAAGGCAAAGCGGCAAAACCCTCTTATATCCATATCACACCGGATGGCTGTAAAATCCTTAGCGCTAAAGAAATCTGGGGCAAGGATACTAAAGAAACACAGGCATGGCTGAATAGCCAACACGGCAAAAATACCCGCACCGCCTGTATCGGTCCGGCGGGAGAAAACCTCGTAAAATACGCCGCTATCGTTAGCGACCGACGCACCGCCGGACGCTGCGGCACCGGCACGGTAATGGGTTCGAAAAATCTTAAAGCCGTAGCGGTTACCGCTACCCGCGCCCTCCACCTGGCTGACCCGGATACTTATAACGCTTTAGCAAAAGAGCAGGTCAACATTATCAAGAACAATAGCGGTTTCCTGAATCATAAAGAGTGGGGCACTACCACTACGCAGGATGTTACCAACGCCATCGGGATTTACCCGGTGCGCAATTTCCGCTACGGGCAGCTTGTTGACTATAAGAAGGTCGTGGGCGCGGAATATCGTAAATTGAGAGTAGGGAACATGGGCTGCTATTCCTGCCTGGCACGCTGCGGCAAGATCCATACGGTTACTGCCGGTGTGTATAAGGGCGCCCATAGTGAAGGTCCCGAGTATGAGTCCATCTGGGCTTTTACCGGCTCTATCGAAAGCAGCAGCATCGAAGCCAGCATTCGCGCCGACCAGCTTTGCGATGATTATGGACTGGATACCATCAGCACCGGCAATACCATCGGCTTTGCTTATGAGCTTTATGAAAAAGGTTTAATAAATAAATCAGATACCGATGGACTTGAGCTGCTTTATGGCAAACATGAGCCGATGGTCGCCCTTATTAAAAAAATTGCCATGCGCGAAGGCATCGGCGACCTTCTTGCCGAAGGCACCAAGCGCGTCGCGGCAAAACTGGATAAAGGGTCGGATTTTTATGCTATGAATGTTAAAGGCCTGGAGATTCCCGCCTATGAGCCCCGCGGCGCTAAGTCCCAGGGATATAACTACGCTACCGCCAGCGTCGGCGCTTCACATTGTTACGGCTATGCTGTACAGGACATTTTCGGCGCTCCTTTCCCCCATCCCACCGACCGCTTTGATGAGGGGAACGCGGATATCGTTATTTTCAATCAGAACAATACTGCCATTCGTGAATGCGGTGTTATCTGCGCCTTCGCCAGCGGCTGGGGCTGGATGCAGCTATATGGCAATTTGCTCGCCGCCGCACGCGGCATCAATGATTTTAAGGATGGCGCTTACCTCGCTAAAGTTGGCGACCGTATGTTTAATCTGGAAAGGGCTTTTAATATACGCGAGGGCTTTAGTCGTAAAGATGACTATCTGCCCGAGCGCATCCGCACCGAGCCGCTACATACCCGCGAGGCTAAAGGCGAGGGGCAAATCGTCAGCCGCAGCGATGAGTTCCTCGATAAATATTACAGCCTGCGCGGCTGGACGAAAGACGGTATCCCTACTGCAAAGAAACTTAAAGAGCTTGGACTTGATTTTGCTGTCAAAGACATGAAAGGGAAATAGCTTTAGTGAATCGTAAACTTACTATTGATAATGAAAAAAACATCATTGATAGGAGTTTTGCCGCCTGCATTCCAGCGGGCATGCAACATGGGCCTCTCATTATCCGGAATATCAAACGTCCTATCTTACATGTTTCCTCTGGGCCTACAACTTATTACAAATAAAAAGAAGACCACACCGAAGTTTCAGCGTAGTAGGTCGCCGCTTTGTCTCGTAACTCCTCTGAATGCGATAAAAGTCATTTTATCCTTGTTGGACTGTTTGCTAATATTGATGTAATATAGAAAGCTATCTAAAGGAGGACGATTTATGGCAGACACAAAAGCAAATCTTCAGGAGGCCTTCGCCGGTGAAAGCCAGGCAAACCGCAAGTACCTCTTCTTCTCGGAAAAAGCCGATTCTTCCGGTAATAAGCAGGTCGCCCGGCTCTTCCGCGCCGCCGCCGAGGCGGAAACCGTCCACGCCCGCAACCACTTAAGAGTCCTCGGCGATATTAAGTCCGATAAAGAAAACCTCGGGGCGGCCGTCGGTGGCGAGTATTACGAATTTACCAGCATGTATCCCGGCTTTATCGAGCAGGCTAAAAAGGAAAGCAATAAAGCTGCCGCCAATAGCTTCGACCTCGCTAATAAAGTAGAGCAAATCCATCACAGGCTTTTCCAGGCTGCCTCAAAGGACTTAGAGGCAGGCAAGTCACTTAAAGATGCCCCATATTACGTCTGCCAGGTCTGCGGCAATACTGTAGAAGGGGAAGCCCCGGATAGATGCCCTGTATGCGGCGCCCCGCGCAGTAAGTTCAAGAAAATAGAATAAAAATACCTCATGCCAGCCTGTTTATCCGATTTCGTGTTGTTGTTTGACAAACTGCGCTCTATATCCTAAATTGATTAAGACGTAATACACGCAAGGAGGATACTTGCTATGGAATGGGGAATGGCTAATCGCCTGGCGCAGTTGATTAAGTCGGATGGGAGATGCCTCTTTCTGCCGGTCGACCATGGATATTTCCAGGGGCCGACACGTAAACTGGAGGAGCCGCGTAAAACCATCGAGCCGCTTTTACCCTATGCTGATGCTCTTTTCATTACCAGAGGAGTATTGCGGTCTTGTGTAAGCCCGGATAATACCAAGCCGATTATCCTGCGTGTATCCGGCGGCACCAGCATGGTGGGGGCAGATCTTGCCAATGAGGGTATCATCACTGGAATCGATGAGGTGCTCCGACTCAATGCCATGGCGATGGGTATATCTATATTTGTCGGTACGAATTACGAAAAAGACTCCCTATTGAATCTTTCCAGGCTGGTTGATGAAGGTGAAAAATATGGCATACCGGTCATGGCGGTGACGGCAGTGGGAAAAGAACTCGGGAAAAGAGATGCCCGTTATCTTGCTCTTGCCTGCCGGATTGCCGCTGAACTGGGCGCGCGGGTCGTCAAGACCTACTGGTGTGAAAATTTTGAAAAAGTAGTTAAGGGATGTCCTGTGCCGGTGGTCATGGCAGGCGGACCCCAGACGGAAACGGAACTGGATGTTTTCAAATTTGTGCATGACGGCATGCAGAAGGGCGCTATCGGCGTTAATCTGGGACGTAATATCTGGCAGAATGAATACTCGGTGGCGATGATACAGGCGATACGTGCCATAATACATGAAGATGCCGCGCCGGAAAAAGCCCAGAAGTTATATGATAAAGTGAAAAAAGAATAGGATATTGTTTGTCGAATGCGTGTCGCCGTATGGTATAGCAACCGGGATGTTCGTATAGAGGAAAGACCCCTACCGAATATCGGCGCTGGCGAGGCGCTGGTTCGTATTATTGCCAGCGGCATCTGCGGCAGCGATGTTATGGAGTGGTACCGCATCGACCGGGCGCCGCTGATACTGGGGCACGAAATTGCCGGCGAAATTGCGGCAGTAGGGAACGGAGTTGAGAAATATAAAGTCGGCGACCGTGTGGCGGTAGCCCATCATGTGCCCTGTAACACTTGTCATTATTGCCTTAGCGGCAACTACACTGCCTGCGATACCCTGCGCCGGACGAACTTCGACCCCGGTGGATTCGCGGAATATGTGCGGCTTCCCGCAATCAACGTCGACCGGGGTGTCTTTCTGCTGCCCGATGAGGTGTCTTTTGAAGAAGCAACTTTTATTGAACCGCTGGCTTGTGTGCTGCGGGGACAAAGGAAGGCTGGTGTCAAACCCGGCCATAGCGTGCTGGTTATCGGCAGTGGTATTGCCGGTCTGCTCCATGTAAAACTCGCCAGGGCGTTGGACGCCGGGCGTATCGTAACGGTGGACATTAATAAATATCGTCTGAAGGCGGCTGAAAAATTTGGTGCGGATTCCGTCTTCAATGCCGATGAATATTTACCTGAACGTTTGCGCGAGACAAACAATGGTTATTTAGCCGATGTTGTTATCGTTTGCACGGGAGCTGTCACGGCTGTGGCTCAAGCGCTGGCCTCTGTAGAGCGGGGTGGCGTGGTTTTATTCTTTGCGCCTACCGGTCCGGGTGTTACTGTACCTCTTTCGATTAATGATGTCTTCTGGCGCACGGATGTCACACTTACTACGTCTTATGCCGGCAGTCCTGCCGATTATAGTAGTGCGCTTGAACTTATCCGGTCGCGCCGCGTGCCGGTGCAGGATATGATTACGCATCGCTTGAAACTGGCAGAAACAGGGCTTGGCTTTAAGCTTGTCGCTGAAGCCCTGGACTCTTTAAAAGTAATTATCGCGCCGCAGCAGTGATAATTAACTATGACTGATATATAGACATACCGTTCGTTACAGTCTATAATCTTACTGATTATGAATTCTCCAGCAAAGTTGCATGTATTAGTATCAAAAGCGGAAATAGCTACTACCGTTAAAAACTTGGCTGCCGCGATAACCAGAGACTACCGGGATAAAAATCCTATCTTGCTCGGCATTCTAAAGGGCTCTTTTATTTTTCTCGCTGACCTTGTCCGAAAGCTCGATTTTCCTTTGGAAATCGAATTTGTCCGTGTATCCAGCTACGGCAGCGGCACGCAGACCCCCGGAAAAGTAAAGATGGTGCAGGGCCTCAAGCTGGATGTCAAAGGCAGGCATGTGCTGGTTGTTGAAGATATTATAGATACCGGTATAACCCTGGCTTATCTCCTGGATTATCTTAAAAAGAAGAAGCCTGCCTCGCTTAAGCTTTGCGCTTTAACGGATAAACCCTCCCGCCGCCGCGTACCGGTAAAGATCGACTATACAGGGATTGATGTGCCGGACAAGTTTCTAGTCGGTTACGGCCTTGACTGCGACGAGAAATATCGCAATCTGCCGGATATCTGCTACCTGGAGGAATAGATTTGAGCAACATGCAGCGACTCATTTCCGTCGCCAAAGGCGAATCCCCTGCCGACCTTGTTCTGACTAATACTAAAGTGGTCAATACCTTTAACGGCGAGGTCGAGACCGCTAACATTGCTATTTATAACGGCTTGGTAGCCGGCGTCGGAGATTATCACAAGGCGCAAGAAATCATCGATTTAAAAGGCAGATATGTCGCCCCAGGCTTAATTGACGGCCATGTACATCTGGAAAGTTCTATGCTGGATGTAGGGCAATATGCCCGCGCCGTAGTCCCGCACGGCACATCGGCTATCGTTACCGACCTCCATGAGATTGCCAACGTCAGCGGGCTGGCAGGCATCAAGTACGTCCTTGCTTGTGCCTGGCGTTTGCCTTTAGATTTGTTTCTCATGGCTCCTTCCTGTGTGCCGGCAACGCACCTGGAGACCGCCGGTGCAGCTATCGGCCCGGAGGACATCAAGCGTATTCTAAAGTTCAAGGAGTGTATCGGGCTGGGTGAGGTGATGAACTACCCCGGCGTTCTTTTCGGCGATGACACCGTATTAAATAAATTAAAGTCGGCACAGGACAAGGTCATTGATGGCCATGCCCCCGGCGTCAGCGGCTTGAACCTCAATGCCTATATCGGCGCTGGCATGCACTCCGACCATGAGTCGGTCGCTTTAGCCGAGGCGGCGGAAAAGCTGCGGCGCGGTATGTATGTCATGATTCGAGAAGGCTCCACGGAAAAGAACCTGGAAGCTTTGTTGCCCTTGGTAACCGATAAGACATATCCGCGCTGTTTCTTCGTCGTTGACGACCGCCATGCCGAAGATATATTGAAAGACGGCGATATCGATGCCGTCGTACGTAAGGCTATTCGGCTTGGCCTCGAACCGGTACGGGCTATCCAGATGGCTACTATCAACACGGCTAATTATTTCCGTTTAAATAAGCTTGGCGCTATTGCCCCGGGCTATTTTGCCAACCTTATTGTCTTAGATGATTTAAAAGATTTCCGGGTGAAAATAGTCTACTATCGGGGGGAAAAGGTCGCGGAAAACGGCAAGTCTCTATTCGACTTGCCTAAAGCCCCTGCCAAGCGACTTAACCAGACGGTTAACATCAAACCCTTTAATATTGATGCCCTAAAGTTGAAAGCCGGCGGAGAACAGTCTCTAGCCATCGAGGTTGTGCCCGGCCAGATAATCACCCGCAAAAAGCGGGTAAAAATCATCGTGAAGGATGGTTTTATCCAGCCGGATACTGCCCGCGATATCTTAAAAGCTGTGGTGGTGGAGCGTCATAGAGCCACCGGCAATATCGGACTTGGTCTGGTGACCGGTTTTGGACTTAAGAGTGGAGCGCTGGCTTCTTCTACCGCTCACGATTCGCATAACATCGTTGCCGTCGGCGCCAGCGACGGGGATATTTTCACCGCTATCAAAGAGTTAGAACGTTTGCAGGGAGGCATCGTGGCGGCGGCGGACGGCAAAGTCTTGGCTAGCCTCGCGACGCCTATCGCCGGCCTTCTCTCCGAGGAGCCTCTGGAAAAAGTGGTGTTCGCGTTGAATAGACTGCAAAAAATCGCCCGTGAGCTGGGTTGCGTTTTACCTGCTCCCTTTGCCACCCTTTCCTTTATGGCGCTGCCGGTTATTCCAGAAATAAGGTTGACCGACCTCGGGCTGGTGGATGTCAACGAGTTCAAATTGATAAAATAATACGGTTTATCCAGTAAAAGAGGGGACTTTTTCTATGCGCCATTCTTCTATGGAGCCTGTTTTTGAAAACCGTTATGATGCCGGGCGGAAGCTTGCTGAAAAACTCGCGGAATACTCTGGACAATCTGTGGTGGTATTGGGCATTCCCAATGGCGGCGTCGCTGTGGCGTTGGGTGTCGCTCTAGCAATCGGGACAGATTTCGGTCTCGTTATCTCGAGGAAAATACCGCTGCCCCTTAGTCCTGAAGGTGGATTCGGGTCTATAACTGATGACGGCACGTTAATTCTCAACGAGGAAGCGGTTAAAAAGGCTGGCTTGACGCAGCAGCAAATAAACTATCAGGTCAGCAAAGTGCGGGCAAATATCAAGGAGCGCAGCCTGCTATATCATAAAGACAGGCTGCCGCTCTCCATCACCGGCAGGACGGTCATCATTGTCGATGATGGGCTGGCCTCCGGCTACACCATGAGAGCGGCGATAGAGTCGCTGCGGCACCGCCGACCGGAGAAGATAATTGCCGCCGTCCCGGTCGGGCCGGAGCATGTCGTTAATGAAATTCGCAAAGTCGCGGATAGGGTCGTTACCTGCGTTGTAAGTACAGGGTCGGTTTTCTATGTTTCGGACTATTATCGCCACTGGCATGATATTACCGATAGCGAGGTACTCTCCTGCTTAAAGGAATGGCGGATACGCCGTCAAAGCGATAAGATACAATTGCCGGATAAAAAAAGAGGGATAATTCAGGAATAGGCAGGCGGTTTTTCTATATTACCCTAGCCCCATACCCCCGTCTACAGCCAGCACCTGCCCGGTGAGATACTTTGCTTCCTCGGAAGCCAGGAAGGCTACCGCTTCAGCGACGTCCCTTGGCGTTCCGATGCTTCCCAGCGGAATACGCTGCGTGAGCGCCTGCCGCTGCTTTTCGTCGAGCTGCTCCGTCATTCTGGTCTCGATGAATCCGGGCGCGATGGCGTTAGCGGTAATGCCCCGCGAACCTACCTCTTTAGCGATGGATTTCGTTAGCCCGATGACTCCGGCCTTAGCGGCTGCATAGTTGGCCTGCCCCGCATTGCCCATGATACCGACCACGCTGGCGATACTGACGATTCTACCCCAGCGCTGCTTTATCATGTGTCTTAAGACCGCGCGGGTACAAAGGAAAGCGCTTTTTAGGTCGATATTCAGCACCGTATCCCAGTCTTCATCGGTCATCCGCATTAAAAGCTGGTCGCGGGTCACG
>CAYGVP010000010.1:0-20111 GCA_964353385.1 uncultured Dehalococcoidaceae bacterium | reverse complement strand
CGGTAGAGACCGAAGATATTAAGCCACTTGATACCGAAGTTGCGTGGATTATTGCTGACTCAACAGCAGTAAATCGGTTACACTAGCGCGCTTTGTTGAAAGGCGGCATTATGAATATCTACATAGGCAACTTATCCCTCGAAACTACCGAGGACGAACTCCGGGAAGCGTTCGCACCTTTCGGCGAAATAATCTCGGTGGTCGTAATGAACGATAAGTATATCGGCAGTGGTCAAGCCAGCGGCTATGGCTTTATTGAAATGACATCAAAGTCTGATGGTGTAGCTGCTATAGCCGGTCTGCGCGGGAAAAAAATGAGAGACCGTCACATCAGCCTTGTCGAAGCCCTGCCCCTTTCAGAAAAGAACGGCAACCGAGTATTTCATATAAAAAACAGCTACCGATCCAGTCGTAGCCGTCAAAGACGCCAGATTAATTAAAACTTCCCTCTTAAGGTCCAATCCCCATAAAGCATTAAGAAGATAGTATTATTTAACCGTGACTATTATGACTTCTGTCTTAATGTTAAAGAAGCCAGTATCAAAAGCCCCACAGCATAAGCCGCCAGTATTCCTATGTCATTGCCGATATCCAGCAGGCTTTGCCCTTGCAGCATTAATGCTCTGATTCCCTCCACGCCATAAGTCAGCGGTAGAAATTTGGATATCCATTCCAGAGCGACCGGCAATTGACTCACCGGTATAAAAAGCCCGCTAACGAATACCTGGGGAACAATAATCAGGGGGATAAATTGTATCATCTGGAACTCGTTCCGGGCGAAGGCGGAAAAGAAAGTGCCCAGGCAGACCGCGTTGATACCGATAAGCACCTGGAAAACGAGAATCTGCCATAAGTCGCCCCGGTAGTTGATATCCAGAACGTATACCATATAGAAAAACATTATCAGGGTCTGGATTAGGGCAAAAAGCAGGAGGCCCATAAGATAGCCCGCCACGACATCCATTTTGGATATTGGTGAGGCTAAAAGGCGTTCCAGCGTGCCCTGGGTACGCTCTCTTAAAAAGCTGATGCCGGTTATCAAAAATCCAAAGAATAGGATAAGCGTAGCCAGTATCGCCGGCGAGAAAATATCCAGCGTGCTTTTATCCGGAATACTGAAGCCGGCAATGCTGGCGATGACCAGCGGTACGATAAGAATCAGCACGATAGTACGGCGGTCGCGGACGACCTGGAGCATGACGCGACTGGCAATGGTAAAAGTATTACTGGACATTTTTCTGCTCCTCATTGCGTCGGATAAAGTAGAGGAAGGCGTCCTCCAGCGTAGCTTCCTTGTTGCCGGTGGCGTCGCGCAGTTCCGCCGGCGTTCCTTGAGCCACCACCCTGCCCAGCCGCAGGAAGGCTAATCGCTGGCAGTGCGCTGCGTCATCGAAGGTATGGCTGGAAATTACCAGAGTATGCCCTGATTTAGTAAGGTTTTCAAAGTATTCCCAGAAATGCACCCTTAACTCCGGGTCGAGACCGACCGTCGGCTCATCGAGGAAAATCAGCGGCGGCTGGTGTACGATAGCGCATGCCAGGCTAACGCGTTGCTTCATGCCGCCGGAGAGGTTCATTATCTGGGTCTTGCGCTTGGACCAGAGGTCAACTACCTTGATAGTCTCGTTAACCCTCTCCGCCCTTTGCTTTCTATCTTTCAATCCGTAGATCCTGGCAAAAAAGTCAATGTTTTGCTCCACGGATATCTCGGAGTATAAGGCGGGCAGTTGGGGCATATAGCCGATATTTTTCGCCATCGCTCGCGTGGGCGGTTTCCCCAGGCATAAGATGTTGCCCCCGGCCGGTTTTAGCAGCCCCACCATTAAGCGAATCAAGGTCGTTTTTCCCGCCCCGTTTGGCCCGAGCAGGCCGTAGCTGATGCCGGACTCTATTTCCAGCGTCATATCATCAATGACCTTTAGTTTGCCGTACTTAAAATTAAGGTTATTGACGGCGATAGCGGCTTGTGTCATTTCGCGTGCTCCTTTGGGGTCTTTCCCCCCACGCAACTCTTATACACCCCTTCCGTCTTCTCTGCTATAGACTCCCACCCGTATTTCTCCCGCACCAGCGCCTGACCGTCCCGCCCGTACTGCTGTCTTTTCTGCTCGTCCCCCAGCATTTGACGCAGGGCGTCTTTAATTGCCGCTGCTTCGTAAGGGACGACCAACCCCGCTTTATCTTTAACGATATCCGCGATACCGCAACGGTCGGTGACGATTACCGGCGTCCCGCAAGCGAGAGCCTCGAAAATGCTGATGCCGAAGACCTCGTAAGAGGAGGTTAAGGCATACACGTCAGCGTCAACATAGGCGGCCAGTTTCTCTTCGCCGTAAACGGGACCGGTGAAAATCACTTTTTCCTCCAGCTTTGAATCGCTGACCAGGCTTTTTAGCGACGGCAGGCAGCCGTCATCCGGCCCGGCAATCACCAGTCGTGCATCGCTAAAGTCCCTCGCAATACCGGCAAAGGCATTGACCAGCAGGTCAATGCCTTTAATCCGGTGCAGCCTCCCCAAGAAGAGGATAACCTCATGCTTCGAATCCAGCCCGTGCTTCTGCCGGAAGCTGCCCTTCGGGGGGAGGCCTTTAAATTCCGCGAGGTCGATGCCGTTGGGGATAATATCGATTTTATGTTCATCGACGCCGTAGCTCATATACTGCACGACTTCGAGTGGTGCTACTGCTATAAGTCGCTTGGCATCTCTTAATAGAGTCCGCCCGCCGATAAAATCGAACAGGCTTTTTAGTCTCTGCTTGGCTAACACATTCACCAGCGAGCCCCGCGCCTGCACCACATAAGGCACATCTTTTTGCTGTGCGTAATGGTGCGCCAGCAGGTTCTGCAGCGTGCGGAACTCATTAAGGTGGACGATGTCATGGTGTTGCAGGTCCTGGCGCATCGCCCCAATCATCCCCGGCGAGAGGAAAATCCGGTGACGGAAAGCGACATAATTATTCAGGTTGCGGAAGCGCCTTATCTCAATGCCGTCCGCCGTCTCCCTTCTCTTATTTATCCTATTCCTCCCGTCCAGTGCATCCGTGGTAAATACGGTAACCTCATGACCTCGCTTAACTAACTCTTTACAGAGTCCGTAAGCGTTACGCGGCGGCCCCCCGTACACCCACGCCGGATAGAAATAGGGAATCACCTGCAATATTTTCATATTCGGTACAATTATAGTCTCTCTCAAAGATAACGGGCAAATGACTGCTTGCAGAAATGACCATGATGAGCTTGCAGTACCATGACGATGAAGCGATTGAGGGTGATTTTGAACTCTCATCTATAAAACAACATTGGTAATAACGCCTATTATGATGCCGCCACCGACTCCCATGCCGATTATTGGAGCATAGGCTCCGACGATTAATGCCGTTGGCAGGCTTAATCCCAGCCCGAACAGGGCCCCCGTAGCTATCGGGTGAAGCCCCAAACTGACATTCGGAATTAAAAAACCGAGCATAAAACGCTCGATAAATGCCCCGATAAGGGCTTCAATCTTTTTACGCTTGTTTTCTGCTTTCATAGGAATCATGATAGCGACATCGATGGCACCAAAGACTACCCCACAAATTATCCCCAAGGTAATGCTATCCATTATGCCCTCCTTCATATTTACACTAGCTATATTATAGCGTATATGTTTGTATATCTATCAAAGCTAGAGTAATATATAATCAAGTCAAGAGATGAAAATTTGCTATATCGCCGAGGGCGCCAGCATTCATACCCAGAGGTGGCTCAACTACTTCGCCGCTAAAGGGCATGAGGTCCACCTGATTTACTGGCAAGCAAGGCCCGGCTATCATGAAAACGTACGCGTCCACCTGTTAAAAAGGTTTGCTCCTAAAATCTGGCCAGTAACCAGATACTTCAGTTTCCTGCAGTGGATTTTTAAAATTAGAAAGCTGGTTAAGGAAATAAAGCCAGATGTCCTCGATGCCCACTTCGTTATAGATAACGGGCTTCTGGCAGCCTGCAGCGGCTTCCATCCATTCGTCGTTACCGCATGGGGCTCCGATGTGTTGATATTCCCGCGGCGCAATTTCATCTGGAGAATCGTTGCCAGATTCGTGCTGAAGCGGGCAGATAAAGTGATTTGCGATTCCGAGGTGGTGAAAACAGGACTGCTTTCGCTGGGTACCAAATCTGAAAAAATAATCAAGGTTTATAATGGAATAAACACAAGCCAGTTCAGCCCGCAGCGAGCAGACGAAGCGCTGGGAAAAAAGCTGGGCATAGCGGGCTTTCCCACGATAATATGCATCAGGCACTTAAGGCCGCTCTATAACGTGGAGATGCTGGTTAAAGCAATACCGCTGGTATTAAAGCAAGCGCCTCAAGCGCGCTTCATTATCGCCGGGGACGGCTTACAGAGAGGCTATCTGGAAAACCTGGCAGCTACTCTGGGAGTAGCACCAAATGTAAGATTTATTGGCTATGTTCCTCACGATGAACTCCCAGGCTACCTGGCTTCGTCCGATGTCTATGTAACGACGTCGCGGAGCGATAGTACATCGCAGAGCTTGCAGGAGGCGATGGCCTGCGAGCTGGCTCCAGTCGTTACCGACTTACCGGCTAACCGGGAATGGGTTAAAGACGGCGAAAACGGGTTCATCGTGCCGCAGGACGACCACCAGGCTTTAGGTGAAAGAATCGTGTTTTTAATTAAAAATAGTGAGACCAGAGCTAAATTTGGTAAAATTAATAGAAAGCTAATTGAAGATGATGCCGAGTACGAGAAGGAGATGGGCAAAGTAGAAAAACTGTATAAAGGGATGATAGCTGCCTCGAAAGAGGTTAAAGCGAACCAGGAGCATGAGTAATCGGGACAGAAAATGAAAAAAATACTTTTAATCGCCCCGCCGTTTTACCGTTTGCTGGGCAGCCATTATAACGGCCTACACCTGGGAATTGCCTATATTGCAGCAGTGCTGCAACAGCACGGGCATCAGGCGATGGTCTATAACGCCGACTATCTAGATACGGCGGAATATCTGAACCAGAAACAGCTTTTTGATAATTACCAGTCTTACAAAATAGCTTTAAACAATCCCGCTGACCCCCTATGGGAGGTGGAAATCAGGCATAAAATTGCCGGTTATAATCCCGATTTTATCGGCATCGCCATGATGACCGCCAACTATAAAGCGGCGAAGATTATTGCCGGGATTGCCAGGTCGATAAACAAAGACGTTAAGGTAGTCGTCGGCGGCGCGCACCCGACTCTTGACCCCGAAGGCACTATCTCAGAAGAGGAATTCGATTACGTTATCCGTGGCGAGGGAGAGTTCGCTTTTCTAGAATTGGCGGAAAATAGAAGCGAGGAGAGTATCAAAGGACTTTCCTTTAAGAAAAACGGAAGGTTAGTACATAATGAAAACCGGCCTTTCCTTAAAGACCTCGATATACTTCCTTTCCCCAGTCGCAACTCTTTCCTTAATGACACGAAGTATCTGGACGCATGCCATCTCGTAACCGGGCGGGGATGCCCTTTTGGCTGCGCTTACTGCGGCAGTCCGGCGTTATGGCACCGGCAGGCCAGGTTAAGGTCGGTGGGCAATGTCATGGCAGAATTGCACTTTTTAAAGCAAAACTACCCGAATGGAACAATACACTTTGCCGACGATACCTTCACCCTGAAAAAAGAGCGCGCTAAGGAAATTTGCCAGCGAATTATCGATAGTTCTTTAAACATTAACTGGCTTTGCGATACACGGGCCGACTGCCTGGATAAGGAGTTGATAAACCTGATGAAAAAGGCAGGTTGTATCAGGTTGAAAATAGGGGTGGAGTCCGGCAGCAACCGGGTACTAAAGGCGATACACAAGGGCGAGACAAAAGAGCAGGTACGGCAAACTGTAAATTGGATAAAAGAAGCGGGGCTCCCTTTAACGGTCTATTTCATGACCGGATTCCCTACAGAGACTAACGAGGACCTCAAGCAGACCATAGAATTCGCCCGGGAACTGAATGCCGATTATTACAGTCTTAGCGTCCTGGCGCCGTATTACGGCACACAGGTCTGGAAAGACCTGGAAAAAGCAGGAAAAACGATTGATAAGGAGCACTGGGAATACTTTTATCACCAGAGCCAGGAAATGCTTATCAACGGGAATCTGGACCCGATGTTAATCAGACAGTTTTGGGCATTGAACGATACCCCGACCGGTGAAAAGAAGAGAGTATAACAACCGATATTCACAGGCTATAAGATGAAAAGGGTATTACTGGTGTATCCCGGGTTTATCTCGCGGGAAGTGCCGCTCAACCTGCTGTACATTTCCGCCGCTTTAAAAAGAGCCGGCTATGATACCAGGGTATTTGAACTTACCAGGTATTTGAAAAACGCCAGCCTCCTTAATCCTTTGAAAAGAATTCTTAAGGACTTTTCCGGAATCCTGGACTCTTACTGTCCGGATATCGTTGGCTTTTCTGTAATGACGGTCGGCTACAACATTACCAAGGAGATGGCGCAGGTCGCTAAAAACAAAGGGAAAAAGGTCATTTTTGGCGGTATTCATCCTACTATTTTACCGGAGGAGACGATTGCCGAGAGCTTCGTCGACTTTATATGCATCGGCGAAGGGGAGCTACCCGTCGCCAATCTATTGAACAGATATTTCAGCGATGAGGATTATACCGGCGTTAGGGGAATATGGGGCAAAGATGAAAGCGGTAAAATCTGGCGTAATGATATTGAAGAACTGGTAACCGACCTCGATTCGCTGCCCTTTCCGGATAGAGACACCCTGGATTCAAGCTATTATAACGCGGAACTGACGGGGGCTAACGTTTTTACCTCTCGCGGCTGCCCTTATCCCTGCTCCTTTTGCCAGAATAAATTCCTCCTGAACCTTTATGAGGGCAAGGGTCCTTTCGTCAGATACCGTTCGCCGGAGAATGTATATAATGAACTGGAAATGATTATTTCCAAATACAGGACAGAGCGTTTTTACTTCTCGGATGAGACCTTTACCCTGAATAAAAAGAAAGTACTGGACTTCCTGAATGGTTATAAGGCGCGTTTTAATAATGTGCCTTTTATGTGCCAGACCCGCATCGACAGAGTAGATGATGAAATAATGGGGGCGTTGAAAGAGGCAGGCTGTCACCAGATAAACCTCGCTATCGAGTCCGGCAATGACGGAATACGCAACAACGTGCTTTTAAAAAACTTTACCGACGAACAAATCAGAACCGTCTTCGGCCTAGCCAAGAAATACGGCATTAAAACGCAGTCCTTTAATATGATTGGCATTCCCGGCGAAACTCTGAAAAACGTCTTTGAGACGATAAATATCAATAAAGAGCTAAGGCCTAACCGCGTACTTTGCACTATTTTTATGCCATTTCCCGGTACGGAACTGGGCGAAAAATGCTTGGAAAAAGGCGGCATCATCGGCGACGTCAAGGATACCTCTATTTATTATTCCCAGGTAACTATAAAGCACGAAAATATATCCTCAAGGCAGCTAATCGGCTACCAGGGGTTCTTCGACTGGTATATCGCTTTACCGAAAAAGTATTACTTTTTAATTGATTTTTTCAGGTGGATTTACCAGAGCGTTATCCCGCCCATGCCGTATAAAAATCAACTGTTGAACTATTTCCGTGAAAAAATTATAGAATATGTGTATCAGTCAAAGAGATTTATCATGGCAAGTCATGTGAAAACCCGCTAGCCGTAAGAGGAGAAGCAGGTATGAAGATACCTATTTTAAGGCTGGAGTATACTGAAGAAGAAATCAAATCCATACAGGAAGGCATTAAAGCCGTCCTGAAAAGCGGCTACCTGACAATGGGCAAAAAGGTAGCTGAATTCGAAAAGGCCTTTGCGGCTTTCACCGGCGCTAAATATGCTATTGCCACGAATAGCGGCACCAGCTCTCTCGAAATTATACTGCGGGCTATCGGTGTTGCCGGTA
Organism: uncultured Dehalococcoidaceae bacterium; assembly: GCA_964353385.1. GTDB lineage: Bacteria > Chloroflexota > Dehalococcoidia > Dehalococcoidales > RBG-16-60-22 > RBG-13-51-18. Next base: position 12,180 of record CAYGVP010000010.1, on the reverse strand, counting down.
AAACGGTAATCGTGCCTTCCAATACCATGATGGCCAGCCCGGCTTCGGTGGTGCATGCGGGGGGCAGGATAATCTTTGCCGATTGCGAGAGGGAGAACTTACAGCTCGACCCGAGGGACTTAAAGAGAAAGATACGCGCCGATACCAGAGCGGTGATGCTGGTGCATATCGGCGGTATAATTTCGCCGGCTTTATATGAAATAAAAGACATTTGTGACAAGAACGGGGTGGTTCTTATAGAAGATGCGGCACACGCGCACGGCGCGACCATCGACGGGAAACAGGCAGGTACGCTGGGACTGGCCGGTTCCTTTTCTTTTTATCCGACCAAGGTGATAGTGACCGCGGAAGGCGGGATGATTGTCACTGATGATGAAGGCATCTATAATAAAGCCGTATCGTTGAGAGACCACGGCCGCTCTCCCGACGACCCTAATAACCATGTGGAAATAGGGTATAACTGGCGCTTCAGCGAACTACATGCCGTGCTGGGAATCCAGCAGATGAAGAAAGCGGAAAAAATCCTGGCGGAGAGAAGGAAAATCGCCTGGTGGTACGATAAAAAGCTGGAAGGCATCAGAGGCATTAAAAAGGTGAAAATTCCCGCTAATATAAAGTCCTCTTATTATAAATACATTGTTTTTCTGGACGATAATATCGATAGAGATATGTTAAAAAAGAAGCTGAAAGATAAATACTCGGTTTCTTTAACAGGCGAGGTCTATTCGCACCCCTGCCACAGCCAGCCCGCTTTTAAAAAGTACCCAGAGACGGTGGCTAACGACCCCGCGGATACTTTCCCGCAAACGGAATACGTTGCTAAAAAGCATATCTGTTTGCCGATATACCCGGGACTGACTGAAGCCGAAGTGGACTACATCGTTGACTCTTTAAAGAGGGTGTTACCATGATCATTCTGGTAACCGGCGGCAGCGGGTTTATCGGCAGCCACGTCGTTGACAAACTCATCGATGCCGGACACAGCGTTAGAGTCCTGGACATTAAAAAGCCGACTCACCGCGGAGACGTTGAATATATCAAAGGGGATATAACCTCAGAAAAGGACATCAGGAAGAGCCTTAATGGCATAGACGTCGTTTGCCACATTGCGGCTTTCTCCGATATCAATCTGGTGAAGGATAATCCATTATTAACCATAAAATATAATATCATGGGGACAGCTTATCTTCTGGAAGAGTGCCGCCAGCAAAAGGTCAAGCGATTTATCCTGGCTTCTACGGTATACGCTTATGATGAAAGAGGTCATTTATATGCTACTTCTAAAGTCGCTTCCGAGCTTTTATGCAAGAACTACCAAACACTTTATTCACTGCCATATACCATCTTAAGATATGGGACAGCCTACGGGCCCCGCAATCGCGGGGAAGACGTTATTGCTCGCTTTGTGGAAAGAGCAATAAACGGGGAGAATTTAGTCGTTCGAGGTACGGGGGAGCAAAAAAGGAATTTCACCTATGTTGAAGACCTGGCTGCGGGCACGGCTGCCGCCCTGGCTAACATCGCTGAAAATAAAGTCTATACCCTCGTTAATAAAAGAGCGGTAAGCATTAAAGAGCTCGCCGAAATAGTAAAGAAAATAGTTAATGATAAGATTGACATTGATTACGATTCATCACGCCATGACGATTATCAGGGAAAAATCCCGGACAACGCAGATATTGAACGGCAAAATAGAGAGTTAGGCTGGGAGGCTGGTGTCGATATCGAAGATGGGATTAAGAGATACGTTGAATGGTATAAATCTGTAACAAAAACCAAGACAAAATAGTTTAATCTTTCTCGTACTCTCTAAGCAACATATATCTAATCAAGCCCAACGATTCTTTAATAGATTTAAAGCTTTTATTTCTATAAATGTTTCCCAGCGAACCCAGGAATATCGGCCAGTATTTAAGCGCTTTAGCTCTCCCGCCCAATTCCTTTTTTAGGGCAGGATTTTTCTTGAGCCAGTAGCCCCGGATTTGCAGGTCTTCCTTATAGTTAAGAAGCCCATGTCTGGATGTGGTACTCTGGCTGTGAACTCTATATTTGCCTAAAGGCTGCTCAATAAAATCGATTGGATAATTTTGCGCTATCCTTAACCACAGGTCGTACTCTTCGCCAATTTCATATTTCGGGTTGAATATTCCGGCTTTATTGAACGCCTCCCTGGTGATAATCGCGGTTAAAAGCGCTATAGGATTAGATTGAAACAGCTGGTTGAAAGCCATACCCCTGAAGGGAGGTGAGTGATGGAAACATGTTTTTTCACCCGGCGTGCCGGCACTGTCAATAAAATAGCAATCGGAGTAAACAAGCCCTAATGCTCTATTCGATTCCATTAAAGCTACCTGTTTTTCCAGTTTTTCCGGCAGCCAGATGTCATCACTATCTAAAAAGGCGATGTATTTGCCGGTTGCTTTTTCAATAGCGGCGTTGCGGGCGGCGCCCAGGGGTAAAAATTTCTCCCCACGGAAATATTGAAGGGGCTCTCCATAACTTTGAGCGATTTTACCGCTGTCATCGGTGGACTGGTTGTCCCAGAATATAATTTCAAAGTCTTTGAAAGTCTGCCGGTACACGCTGTCCAACGCCTCGCGAAGGTAGCGGGCGCCGTTATAGCAGTTCGTTATGATGCTTACCAGAGGCATTAAAGACTCTCCGATGAGGGTTCAATATTAGCGTAAAGTCTAGCTTTAGCCGTGTTTCAGTTCCCAATCGTAGGGGATATCGTTGTCGACCGGGTCGAGTCTCTCTATTTCGTCGGAGCGGTGGCGTATAGTAGCGCAGTTAGCCAGGATAGCGGGTTTCGTACCAACTCCTTTAAAGCCGTTCCATATTCCCGGTGGAATTTTCACCAGAACATAGTTGTCCTCGCCGATAAACAGTTCCTGGATTTCACCTTTAGTTTTTGAGTTTTTTCGGGGGTCATATAGTACCAGCTTGATCATCCCGGAAACAACTGCGTAGTTAAGAGTCATTTCTTTATGAATGTGCCAGCCCTTGACGACGCCGGGGTAGACGATAGAAAAATAAATCTCCCCGAATTTCTCGAAATGAGGTTCATCGGCACGGAGCATGTGCATGATTTTGCCGCGCTCATCGGTTATTTGTAATAGCTGTTTAACGAGTACGCCGTTTATCATCTTTAAAAAAATCCTCGTACCAGCTTACTGTCTCCTTGAGTCCTGCTTCCAGAGAGTATTTAGGCTTCCAGCCAAGCACTTTCCGTGCTTTTTCCGCGGAAAGATACTGGTGCTTGATTTCACCGCTAGCCTCATTCAATACCTTAGGCTCAAGGTCTTTTTTCCCCATCACCTCCAGGATTTTATGGGTGATATCCAGCACGCTTATCTGTGTTTCATTACTGAAGTTGAATGCTTCGCCAGGGAGGTATTGTTCCTCCATCTTTTCCGCCAGCATGATATAAGCCTCGACGGCATCTAGGATATAAATATAATCGCGGATGAGTGTGCCGTCACTGCGGATTATGGGGCGCTCATTAAAAATTACCGAGCGGATAGTGCCCGGAACTATACGGTTGAAATTGAGGTCGCCGCCGCCGTAAAAATTACCGCATCTGGTGACGCAGACCGGCGTTTTATAGGTGTTGTAATAGGCGCTGGCTAGCAAATCGGCGCCGCTTTTGGAAACATCATAGGGATGGAGACCTTTGAGGGCGGAGTCTTCCTTGTATGGTAATACTTCATGCTCGCCGTAGGCTTTATCGCTGGAAGCGACGATAATACTCTTAACTAGTGGGTTGCGACGAGATGCTTCAAGGACATTCCAGGTGCCTTTTATATTGGTCTCAAAAGTAGCTAGGGGATTTCTATTAGCAATCGTGACGATGGTCTGTGCCGCCAGGTGAAAAACGGTATCTATTTCGTATTCGCTGATGGCTCTTTCTAGAAGGAAATAATCTTCTACCTCGCCATGTACGGTCGTGATTTGTTTATCCAGTCCTAGTCTAAGGAAATTAGCTCTGGGAACACTATCCCTTACCAGTCCAACTACGTTAGCGCCGCGTTCGACCAGAGCTTTGGTCAACCAGGCACCCAAAAATCCGGTACAGCCGGTTATAAACACATTTTTACCGCGCCAGGATGTTTTCTTTTCCATACCTATCTCCATACCTTCCAGAAGGCTTTGTTGGTCTGCCAGAGCTTATTTAAATATTCTACATCACGGTAAGTATCCATGCACGCCCAGGCGCCATCATGAGTGTAGACCATGAGTTCGCCTTTGGCGGCGATTTTTTCCAGCGGTCCCTTCTCAAAATCGCAATTATCGTCATCAGTTAAGTAGTCAAATAATTTCCGGTTAAAGACGAAGAAGCCGCCGCTGATAAGACCGGTCGAGGTCTGGGGTTTTTCCGCGAAGATAACAGCTTTATTATCTTTAACCTGCAGTTCCCCGAAGAGCGAAGGCGGCCTGACGCCGGTGACGGTGGCTATTTTGCCATGAGTGTTATGAAAATCGAGAAGTTTTTTGATATTGATGTTACCTACCCCGTCGCCGTAGGTGAGCATAAAGGTATCTTCTTTAATGTATTTTTCGATTCTCTTGAGGCGGGCGCCCTTGAGAGCGTTAACGCCAGTATCCGCTAGCGTAATACGCCAGTCGCTTTCTTCCACGGTATTATGAACAGTGACTGTTTTCTGGGGCGCCAGTTTAATAGTAAAATCGCTGTTTAAAACGTCGAAATTCAGGAAGTATTCCTTGATAACTTCGCCCTTATAGCCGAGGCAGAGGATAAAATCATTAAAACCATAATGGGAGTAAATTTTCATCACGTGCCATAAAATAGGTTTAGTGCCTATCATGACCATAGGCTTGGGTTTTACATCGGTCTCTTCCTTGAGCCTTGTGCCCAGTCCGCCGCAGAGGATAACTACCTTGGGTTGCATCATAACCACCTCGCTATCCGGATACTAATTTCCCTACGGAGTTTGTTTTTCATGACGTCATATACCTTATCGTTTCTTTTAATCCCTGTTCTAAATTATACCTCGGAATAAAACCGAAGGTCCTAGCTTTAGAAATATCGGCCAAACTGTGCAAAATGTCGCCGGGGCGGGGCGGGCTATATATGGGGGGCGTGTTATTGCCCGTTAATTTACTGATTAGCTCTACTAGCTCATTAACGGTAGTGCTTTTGCCGCTGCCGATGTTATAGATACCGGAGGCATCGCTTTCCGCGGCAAGAATGAAGGCGTTAACGGCGTCCTTTACGTAAATGTAATCCCGCGTCGCTTTGCCGTCGCCGTAGATATGGATTTTCTTTCCCTGGGACTTTATTTTGATAAACTTGGGAATCGCGGCAGCATACTCGGAATCGGGGTTCTGCCGCGGCCCGAAGATATTAAAGAACCTCAAGCTGACCGAGGGCAGTCCATATACTTTCTGGTAAATCTGGCAGTAATTTTCCGCTGCCAGCTTAGTTACGGCATAGGGGGAAAGGGGGTTGATAGACATATCCTCTTTTTTGGGCAGACCGGGAGCATCTCCATAAATAGCGCAGGAAGAAGCATTGACCACCTTTTTAACCTTGTTATCTCTGGCGGCGATGAGGACGTTCAGAGTGCCGGTGACATTTGTTTCGTGGCAAAGCTGTGGTTCTTCGATGCTGCGGGGCACACTGGCGATAGCGGCAAGATGGAAGATGAAATCAGTTTTTTTAAATAGTTTTTGCAGCAATGGCAAGTCGGTAGTACTGCCCTGGATAAATTCCACGTTCTTTTTTGCGAGCAAAGGGGCGATATTAGCTCGCTTTCCAGTGGAGAGATTATCCAGGATTGTCAGATGATAGTCACGTTCTGATAATGCTTCCGCAAGATGAGAACCGATGAAACCAGCCCCGCCGGTGATGACAGCCTTCTTCATTTATGTGAATTATAATTTACATCTGGGGCTTTTACAAGTAGAGAAAAATCAGCTTGGTGGTACCCCAGGGGCGATTCGAACGCCCGACACGCGGTTTAGGAAACCGCTGCTCTATCCTTCTGAGCTACTGGGGTATGTTCAATTATGAAGCTAAAACTACGGTCTTGAACCCTGACAGTAGATGACATAATCAGAAATTGCTAATAATTTGCTAATAGACATTTTTATTAGCCTCATTTCCATGTCGGGTCTTATCAGCCATTCCATTATACTTGGGACTAAACGCTTCGTCAAAATGGCGTGCTGCCGCCTCTTGAAGTCCGGGAACAACATGGCTATAAAGATCAAGTGTTGCTGAGATAGTAGCATGACCTAGCCTTTCCTGAACTATTTTAGGGTGTATGCCCTGCTTTAACATAATTGAAGCATGAGTATGCCGGCCATCATGCAGCCTGAAATGCTTGAGGCCAGCTCGTTTCACCGTCTTTGTCCAAGCATGGCTTATGGTGTCTGGTAGTAACGGCTTGCCATCAACTTGACTGAATACCAGGTCATCATCTTTTAGTCCTACCCCGAGTATCAACTTGGTTACTTCTTGGTTCTTCTTGTGCTCCCGTAACATCAGGGCGGTTGACGGTGTCAATGCTATCATCCGGCGTCCCTTGGCTGTTTTTGGCTGTCTGAAGATAAGGCTGCCATTATGAAGGTGGTGAAGAGAACGGATTACCGAAACTTTGTAAAGGTCCAGGTCTACTTCGCACCATCTCAGAGCTAGAAGCTCGGATCTCCTCATTCCCGTGAATATATTGAGGTAGAAAAGGGCATAGTAGGGCGTCTTTTTAGCAAATTCAAGGAAAGTCTCTACTTCCTCTTCATTCATGGTTTGCATCTCAGTGCGCTGCGGGCGTGGAGGAGTAACCGCATCCGCGGGATTGCGACTAATGCGTCCCCATTTAAGAGCCATTTTCAAGGCACGGTGAAGGCATGTATGGTGGTGATTTACTGTTGTCTGGCTGAGAGCGCCCTTGCCATCAAACCGCCCATCGGTCATCTTCTCTGAATAATATTGTTGGAGATGTTCCGGTTTCAGTTGTGCCAATCGAAGGCTTCCGATGCTTGGGATGACATGCTGGCGTATGATCGACTCATATCCCTCGGCCGTTCTGGGTGATAAGTTTGACCAAGCATAGTCTTTGAGCCACTTTTCGAGGTATTCGGTAAGGGTAATTTTGTTAGGCTTCATATAAGTCCCGTTATCAATCTGGTTCAGGAACTCACTTAGTCGCTTTTCGGCATCTTTCTTAGTCCCTTTTACAGTCACCCATTGGTATCTATATTTACCGGTTTCCTGATCTCTACCCAAGCTAATTGCCAAGGAATAGCTATTCTTGCCTCTTTTGACTATATGGCCTCTCATTACTTTATCCCTCCTTCATCGGTCACCTTCATTATCTTGTTTATCAATGCATCTCTTTCCGATTTACTCTTTCGTTCCGGAATAAACTTACTGGACAATTCTTCATGTAACTTGGTGATCAAATCTTTGGCACGAGGACACCCTTCCGGTAAAATACCATATAACTCCGCATCACACATCCAGTAATATAGGATGTCCTCTCTATCACTCGGGTAATCATCATACGAGTAATCGTTACGAAAAACCTTTTCATTTATTGCAAGGGTATTTACAATCGCCCGTAGTTCATCTATATTTTTTGGATTGTTTAGCATAGATGTAGATTGATATTGAGACGTTTCTTTTTGGTCTCCGAGGATTTTCGCTTCGAACAAAGAAAAGATTCTAGACACCCAAATAGCCTGGTTGATAGTTAGGGGGTCACTTATTTCCATCGACCGAGCCCAAACTTTTAATATAAAGGGTAGTGCCTCAGGAGATACCGGATATCTACCTAAAGACACTATACTCCAAGGCTGGTCTTTAGTATCTGGACCAATCCTTATTTTTCTGTCGCGTGCTTCCTTAATTATCTTTTGAATTACATCTATCCCGGGCCAATTTTTCGGATAACTGTTAGTAGGTATCATTTTCCATTCTTTAGTTTCCCATAATTCGGACTGTACTTCCTTAGCCGTTAAGTCCGGCTTTGCCTCGTGAACTTGGATAATCAGCCTTTCGATGTTTTTATCAATTTTGGGTCCTCTGGGCATCTCCAAACCTCCCTTGTCGGTTTGTTATTTATATATCGGTTCTTACTCTAACATTTATCGGTTATCGTCATTGATTACACATAAATAATGTTAGATACTTACAATATATAACAGATATTGGTGTGATGTAAAGGTACTTAACCGAATTTACAACGAGGTACAAATATGGAAGAAAAATTGACCTATTCTATCCCTGAAACAGCAAAAATTCTAGGTATTAGTCGGAACCTGGGTTATGAGCTCGCACGGAGAGGTGAACTGCCTGGCGTCATACATTTAGGAGAGAAACGTATGGTGGTTTCTAAATCTGCGATTCAAAAGCTTATGAAAGCTGATAAAACGAAAGAGAGCCAAGACTAAATGTACGCATCAGTTTATCAACGGCAACAAATAAAAAATGGAGGTAGCAAAATGGGTAAAACTCTGAATCCCAAGCAACTAAAGACCCTATTGTCCCCAAACCCGGAAGACTTTACAAGAACAGCTAGACGAGAAGGAAGCGGCCATCAAAGATTTTAGAGATAAGGAGATTGCTCTAAGAAGAGAAAAGAAGAAACTTGAAGAGGATAAACGAAACTTTGAACTTGAACATGAAAGGAAGCTAGATGAAGCAAAGAAGGACATCGAAAAAAAGGTAGCTGAAGCTGAGGCTGAAAAATTCAATTTGAAGGAAGCTGAATATAAGAAGAGGTTGGAGGATGCCGGCAAAGCCAATGCAGAGCTAACTCGCAAATTAGAGCAAGGTTCGCAACAGCTACACGGAGAAGTCTTGGAACTAGAACTGGAAAGTATACTTCGTGATTCATTTCCGAATGATGATATTAAAGAGATTGCTAAAGGCGTGCGAGGAGCCGATGTACTCCAATGTGTTTATACGCAGACTGGCCATATTTGCGGTACTATTATCTGGGAAGCCAAGAGAGCTCAGAATTGGTCCGATAAATGGCTACAAAAAGTTAAGGATGACTGCATGTCGGCAAATGCTGACATTCCAGTATTAGTCTCCACTGTCTTGCCAAAGGATTGTGACGAAATATTCAAGATAATTGACGGTGTATGGGTCGTCTCTAACCGCATAATTCGTCCTGTTGCGGAAACTTTGCGTGTAATGTTAATTCAAACCAATAACCTGAAGACTCAAAATGAAGGAAGCAGCAGAAAAGCCGATTTGATTTACAGTTACCTGGGCACCCCGCAATTTTCTCAGAATCTCCGCTCTGTTTTCGAAACCTTCGCCTACATGAAGCGAGACCTAGATAGAGAAAAGAGTGCGATGTACAAAACGTGGAAAAAGCGTGAAACCCAACTTGAGCGCGTTGCAGTTAGCATGTCTAATATGGTGGGCCAACTTCAAGCCATTGCACAGGATTCATTACCGGAATTAGATAAAATAGACCAACTTCTGCTTCCAGGGGAATCTGAAACTGAATGACCCATATTTCGACCGCCCATACCTTTTATAAGCAGGAGGTCTGTCTATTATGAAACCAACAAGCCTCACAATACATAACTTCCGCTCTATTCTTGATGCGACCATTAACCTAGATGACTATTCTTTACTTGTCGGAGCTAATAATTCCGGTAAGAGTAACGTAATAGATGCTATTCGGGCATTTTATGAAAAAGACCTGAAATTTGATCTTCAAGAAGATTTCCCCAAAATGGCCACCCCTGACAAAGAATCTTGGATGGAAATCGAATATAAACCTTCCGATGATGAATTACAGACTCTTAAAACCGAATACCGGCTTCCTTCTGGTACTTTCAGACTAAGAAAATACTTCCAGAGTTCCGACAAGGATGGTATTTACGCATACACTGGAGGTAAACTCTCAGATTCACGTTTCTACGGATACAAGAATGTTCAAAAAGCCAAACTGGGCGATATACTTTACGTACCAGCAGTAAGCAAAATCGATGAACACACAAAACTTACCGGACCTTCCGTACTTCGCGACCTAATAAATACTGTTATAAAGCGCATTATGGACAAGAGTGTCGCATACCACGATCTCAAGGATTCCTTCCAGAAATTTGAGCAGAGTATTAAGACGGAAAAAACCGACGAAGGATTATCATTAGAATTCATAGAAAAAGAAATTACGCAGAAAATCGGGGATTGGGGAGCATCTTTTGAATTGACTGTGACTCCCATCGGCCCAGATGATATGGTTAAAAGCCTTATCAGTCATCAACTGCATGACGACGGGCTCAACCAAGCGATGTCATCCAATTCCTATGGGCAAGGATTCCAGCGACATCTAATTTTCACACTAATCCGAGTTGCTGCACGCCTCACTGCACCATCTGGCAACAAGGAGAAGAAGGATTTTTCTCCTGAAATGACATGGATACTCTTTGAAGAGCCAGAAGCTTTTTTACATCCAAGCCAAATAGACGTGCTGAACCAAGACCTGAGAACCCTTTCAAAAGAACCATACACGCAGGTTTTGATTTCTACTCATAATCCTCAGTTTGTTAGTCGAAACAGTACGGATCTTACAAGTTTAACACGTTTGCATAAGGTCGCAAACGCAACAAACGTATATCAGATTGATAAAACCACTCTTACCTCTATCCTTAATCAAAATCAACACGACCTACCTGAATGGAAAGCCGCAGGACTGCCAATCCATCCGGATGATTTAACTGTAGATATGGAAAGTATCAAATATCTATTGTGGCTGGACCCACGTCGTTGTAGCGCGTTCTTCGCCAACAAGATACTTTTGGTTGAAGGTCCGACAGAAACCGCATTAGTCAGCTATCTGGAGGATAATGGCTATTTGACATGGCCCCAAGAAGGGGTTTTCGTACTGGATGCCATAGGTAAATTCAACTTACACAGGTTCATGAATCTCTTTGGCAAGCTCGGGATCCCCCACTACGTACTCTACGACCAAGATAACGGCCAATGCAAGCCAGTTGAGGATACCATTTCTGCTTGTAAGAATGACTTCACCAAAGCAATTGATTGCTTCCCGAACGATATTGAAGATTTCCTCGGACTTCCACGAGCCTCGAGGCCACATAGAAAACCCCAGCATGCGCTCTATAATATACAACAGGGGAAGTGCTCCCAACAGAAACTCACTGATTTAGCAGCGAAAATTAAACTCCTTATGAGCAATTAATTCTTAAAGTCGATGCCGGCAAACGGTTTTGTGGCCGGCTAGTTAAACACAAAGGCTAGAATGATTTGAAAAGCAAACTCATCTCAGATCTTTTAAGGGTTCTCTATAATCCCAGGATGCTGTTTCAAGCATTTGCGTTCCAAGGTACCAAAAGACTGGTTAACAATTGGGCGAAATGTTACTTTGAATCTTATTCGACCTGGGATAACGACCTAGTTAGCTTTTTGGTACTCAATGGTATGCTCGGCAAGGCGTCTCCCATTTTCACCGATAAGACGGATGTTGACATCGAATCGATCAGACAACGCACTTCGGTTGATACCCGGTGTATAGCAATTCCCCTGAGAATCGCACCACCAAATCTCCAGCTGCTTTTTCATGGGGCTGCTTAAAAATATCCAGACTTCGTTTTCCTCCTCCCAGTCGCTGGTGATAGGGAACGTCCATCCGGTCATGTTGCCGTATTTGTATCTTACTTCGGCTTTGACTTTGCCCACTTGTGGCGGTGACCATAGGCGCAGGACCCTTTTCCATAAAGGTAGAGTGAAGCTAACCGCAATAACTCCTGCGACAGGCAAACCCCAGCCAACGTGATAGGTGAGCCGACTGCCCAGAATTCCGAAGAGTATAAGCCACAATGCTGCCATCGCCAACAGTGCCTTGCTGTACCACGGCAATGCAGTTGGGTCTACCTTGCTCATTCCCACGGCGAGAGCGATGAGCGCTAAAAAGACAGACACGATAGATAATTGGCGCAAGGATCATTCCTCCAACTCAATTCGAAACAACTATACCAAGTTTTTCACTGATCGTCTACAATACGGCCGAATTCATGTAATGTGGATTCGGGTGGGCGATGGTGAGTCGCGTCTCTGACTGGCGCATCTAACAAGCTCGCCCAAAGATGGAAAGGGGTAAGAAGCCAATTATCACATTAGTCCATATTGTCCAATTCAAGTTACATTTGCTTAAAATGCTTAACTGATGTCAC
>CAYGVP010000009.1:0-21285 GCA_964353385.1 uncultured Dehalococcoidaceae bacterium | reverse complement strand
CCAGCAACCTCTTAATATGGCAAACGGCTTACAGCGAATATTACTTCACGCCGGTACTCTGGCCTGATTTTAACGAAGAGGAACTGGAGAAAGCGTTGCATGCCTACAGCCAGCGGGAAAGACGCTTCGGCGGGCTGCAACCAAAGAACTCATGCTCAAGAAGAGAGTAATAACCGCGCTCTGGGGCATTCCCCTCGTTATAGCCGCCGCGTGGTTTGATACACCGATAGCATGGTTTAGCGTGCTGGCGTTGGTTTTGGGGGCGGCAGGAGCATGGGAGTTTTACAAGCTTACAGGCGTCTCTAGAATTGTTCCACTGGCTGTTTTCGGGGTGATATTTACTCTTCTGTTTATCATCTATCCGCACATCAATTACAGCCTAAATATACCGCCGGCATCGCTGGTGTTGACAGGGGCAGTAGTGCTTTCTTTGATTCTGCTGGTCTTCCTGCCTAAGAAGGAAGGACTCTTTATCCATTGGGCAGGAATGATAGCGGGTATGCTTTATATCGGGTGGATGTTGAGCTTCCTCGTGGCGCTAAGGCTCGAACCAGGGACAGTCGCTTTCCCCGAGGTCGGCCGCAACTTTCTGTTCCTGGCTTTGTTCGCTACATTCGGGTCGGATACAGCGGCTTTCTTTATCGGAAAGGCTTTCGGGAGGCACAAGCTGGCGCCACAGATAAGCCCTGGGAAGACATGGGAGGGAGCTATAGCCGGAGTGGCGGGAGGAATCATTATCAGCCTGCTGTTTACGCTGGAGACGTCTTTGCAACTGCCGTTAAGTTGGTGGCAGGCAATCCTGCTGGGCGCCTTAGTGAGCGTCTTCGGGCAGGTGGGAGATTTAGCGGAGTCACTGCTGAAACGGAACTATGGGGTGAAGGACTCCGGAAGCTTAATGCCGGGGCATGGCGGTATCCTTGACAGGATGGATAGCGTGCTGTTCGCGGGAGCGGTAGTGTACCTGTATTACATCCTTGCAGTGATATAGACTGCGCTCATTACAAACAAGTTAGCATACCTGTTTATTTATTCGGCGTTAGGTTTTCATCGCTGCCCTATTGTGTTAAACAGGCAAGAGAGAAAATAAGAGATTCATCAGGCAAATAGCCTTACCCCCTCACCTCTCCTCCTATACATTAACTCTCCCGACACAGGATAAATCACTCAAATACCATCAAATAGTACTAGTACAAACGTAATATTTGAATGGATTGTAATAATTGACTTTTTTATCAAGAAAGTATAAAATACACGGAATACGCGGCATAACATTTTAAAGAGTCATGTGAGTTAAGGATATAGTCGATGGAGGTATTTGATGTCTGAATTCTCCGAGACGCTTATCGAGAAAGCGTGGGCAAGGTCGGATGGCATTTGCGAGTGCGCGCTTGAAGGACATAATCACAAAGGAAGATGCAGGAATACGCTGATAAAGAGCCACCGGGGGGATAGATACAGTTATTTCGCGTGGGAGGCCCACAGCAAGAGCGGATATTACCTGGACTCACTTGACGATTGCGAGATTCTTTGCTGGGACCCATGTTTCACATCAACGATGAAAAAATAAGGCAATACGGGAAAGGATATAACTGAAAACTCAAAGGTTAAAAGTTGGTGGAAAGAAGGACTGGATTCCCGAGAAGGTCGGGAATGATGTAGAACGTAGATGGCCAAGATAGAGATTGCCACGCTACGCTCGCAATGACAGGGAGTGAGGCGGCGCGCCCAAAAGGCGCGCTGTTTTTATTTGGAGTGCCGAATTGTTTTCTATTTTTAAGAAATTATTTTTATTGTCTTTAACTTCAATTCATAGCTGAATTGTTTTGCATTGTTTGGCATTGTTTTATGTTAAGTTAGCTATAGAGAGAATCTTTATTTAATTGTTAAAGTGCAGAGGGCAACAGCCCATAAGTTTCATCATTAATTTTACGGGGTTTGAGGAGAAATGTGAAGGGGATTTTGTCGCAACGACCTCTCTTCCCTTCGACTGCGCTCACTTCGTGGTGACTCAGTGGAACTAGGGCAAGCCCCTACCCTCTTCCTTCGACGAGTTCAGGACAGGCTCCGTACACAAAGAGAGGTATAGGGGGAAGGGAAAGATACGGATTCTTCGCTGCGCTCAAGAATAACAGGAGGGGCGGCGCGCCGAAAGGCGCGCCTTGATTTTTATAAAAACCCTCTGTCTCTCCCTTTACAAAAGGGAGATGTCCCTACCCCAATTAGTTGACAAATGTATTATTTAGGACTAATATTTTTAAAAATTAGGTGTATTTTTTGTAAGTAAGTGAGAATATGAAAAAAATAGAGATTCTATCATATATCATCATTGGAGTAACGATAATTACAGGTATCGTAACTTCAATTTTGTATTACCTAATCGGTTTTTCTAAAGAACTCTTGTGGATTCCAGGTTTACTTATTGGAATGGGATTAGGAGTAGGAATTGGCTGGCTTATAATAGTTATCCGAAGAACTAAACGTTGGCAAGATAATGCAAGGTGGATAAAACACATTATTTTAAGAATTTGGGAAGGCGTTATCTTAAGCTTTACTATATTTTATATGTTCCCACATTTTTTAAATTATGTTATCAATAACGTACATAATATATTCCAAGCCTCTTCTATATGGGGTGCATTTTATGATGACATTAATAAATATTGGTATATTTATACGCTTTTCTTTTTTATTTTGTGGGTCTGGATTCTCTTATTAGTACGGTATGAGCATGATACCAATAAGCGCGAAAAACAATCAGAATTTAAAGTAACTAAGTTAACAAAATTGGTTACTAAATTGTTTAAAGGAAATAGAAGTATTCGCAGGATAAGTTAAAAAGATGAACAATTCAGGAAAAATCCCTTTATTTTTTCTCTTTTTCTCAGTGTCGTGTATTATTTTTTTACTATTATTGAATTTTAAGTCTATATATTTAGTATATGATTATAAATTCTTTGATAAAGATCCTTTTGTTTTTGGTTTACTCACAGGAATCTTTGGAGGAATAACAATTCTTACTTTGTTGTATTGGATCAAAAACAAAACTAAACGTTAAATATCATTATCTTACGGAATTTTAATATATTATTCTTGACAAACATTTGATATCATGATAAATTAGATACATCTAAATTATGTAAAGGCTGGGAACAGGAATAGTAAGCTCTAAAGCGGGGCGGAAGAGAGTCGGGTAAGGTGGGAGCCGACGCCAGCGCCGGGGCTGAATGGACCTGGGAGCCGTAAGTCGAACGCCTAAAGGCTATTAGACTTCACCGCAGGGGCAGCGTTAAAGCAGCCCGGGGTATCGTTGAAAGTCCCTCGATTTCACTCGGGATAAAACCGTACCCGCAGAGATGTCCCTCGACAGGCTCGGGATAAATCCTTCGTTGAGAGACAAGTAAGGGTGGCACCGCGGAAACATTATAGCCTCCGCCCCTTTTAAGGGTCGGGGGTTTTTTATTTACCCCGAGCGAAGCCGAGGGGTTTGCCCCGAATTGGATAAATGGTGAATTAAATGTATAAACCATCATTAGAAGAAGCGAAGAAACTAAAGACAGAGGGGAACCTGCTGCCGGTGTACCGGGAAATCAACGCTGACCTGGAGACGCCGGTATCCGCTTACCTGAAGATAGCGAGGGGGAACTACTCCTTCCTTTTGGAGAGCGTGGAGGGGGGCGAAAGATTAGCCAGATACAGCTTCCTGGGGACGGAGCCGGCAAGGGCTCTAACAGCCAGCGGCGCGGCGGTAGACCCGCTGTTACTGATAGAGGAAGAGTTTAAAAAATACAAAAGCGTGCCCATCGAAGGGCTGCCGAGGTTTCACGGGGGAACGGTGGGGTACTTAAGCTACGAGGTGACGCGGTACTTCGAGAGTCTGCCGACAGCTTTTAACGACCCGATAAGGCTGCCGGAAGCGAAGCTGATGCTGGCGGACACGCTGCTGATATTCGACCATCTAACACATAAGATTAAGGTAGTGGCGCATGCACACCTCGATGGGGACATCGAGAAAAGCTACAAAAAAGCCACCGAGAAAATAGACAAAATGGTAGAGCGGCTGAAAAAGCCGGTGCCGGAACAGGAAGCCC
Organism: uncultured Dehalococcoidaceae bacterium; assembly: GCA_964353385.1. GTDB lineage: Bacteria > Chloroflexota > Dehalococcoidia > Dehalococcoidales > RBG-16-60-22 > RBG-13-51-18. Next base: position 17,197 of record CAYGVP010000009.1, on the reverse strand, counting down.
CGGAGGCGGCGGGGGTGTCTGTCGGGGCTAAAGTAACGGCGAATCTAACGCAATCGCAATACGAAGAAATCGTCACGAAAATAAAGCAACACATCTATAACGGGGACATCATACAGGCGGTGCCGTCGTTAAGGCTGGCGAAGGAGACTAAAGCCAGCCCATTCGCGATTTACCGCGCTTTGCGGTCGATAAATCCATCGCCATACATGTATTTCCTACACCTCGACGACATACATATAGTGGGGGCGTCACCGGAACTGCTGGTAAGAGTGGAAGACGGCATAGTATCCAATCACCCGATAGCGGGGACGCGGCCGCGGGGCAAAGACAGCGAAAGCGACAAGGCGCTGGAAAACGAGCTAAAGAACGACGAGAAAGAGCGCGCGGAACACGTAATGCTGGTGGACCTGGCGCGCAACGACGTGGGGCGCATCAGCGAGCCGGGCACGGTACAGGTAACGCAGTTCATGGACATCGAAAGATATTCGCACGTCATGCATTTAGTATCGCACGTGCAGGGGAAATTAAGGGAGGGGCTAACGCAATTCGACGCGCTAAGAGCCTGCTTCCCGGCGGGTACAGTATCCGGCGCGCCCAAGATACGCGCCATGGAAATTATCGCGGAACTTGAGCCTGACAAACGGGGGCCTTACGCCGGCGCGGTAGGCTATTTCGACTTCAGAGGGAATATCGATACCGCCATCACCATACGCACCATCATCATTAAAAACGGGACGGCTTACGTGCAGGCGGGGGCGGGCATCGTGGCGGACAGCATTCCGTCTAACGAATACCAGGAGTGCCTGAACAAGATGCAGGCAATGCTTACAGCGATAGCACAGGCGGAGGGGGGCTAATGCTTTTACTGATAGACAACTACGACAGCTTTACCTACAATCTCTACCAGTACTTAAGCGAGCTGGGGGAAGAGGTAAAGGTGGCGCGCAACGATAAAATAACGCTCGGTGAGATTGAGAAAATGAGACCGGAGAGAATCGTGATTTCGCCGGGGCCAGGCAGGCCGGAGGACGCGGGCATTTCCAACGAAGTTATTTTAAGATTCGGGGAGAAGGTGCCGATACTCGGGGTATGCCTGGGGCACCAGTGCATCGGGCAGGCATACGGGGGAGAGGTGGTGCACGCGGGGGAAATAAAGCACGGGAAAATATCCCTAATACGACACGATGGTAAAGGAGTCTTTAAGGGAATCCTTAATCCTTTCCCGGCAGTGCGCTATCATTCCCTGGCGGTAAAGCAGGAAAGCCTGCCGGACTGCCTCGATGTTAGCGCCCGAACAGACAACGGGATTATAATGGGCATACGGCACCGGGAATACCCGGTGGAAGGGGTACAGTTCCACCCGGAGAGCATACTGACGGGTGAGGGTAAAAAGATTTTAGAGAATTTTTTAGGGATGGGGAGGGGATAAGGGAAAACTTAAAAGTCACCCTTCGACAAGCTCAGGGCGAGCAGGTTAAAACCATAGCTTAAAGGTTGAAACTTAAGGATGATAAAAGCAAAGATAGAGATTGCCACGCCTCCCGACTGCGGTCGGGATGGCTCGCAATGACACGAGGGAAAAATGATTAAAGAAGCTATCCAGGCTTTAATAGAGCGAAAGGACTTAAGCTACGAAGAAGCGTATTTCGTGATGGGGGAGATAATGGGCGGGGAAGCGACGCCGGCGCAGATAGCATCTTTTTTAACGGCGCTACGGGCGAAAGGAGAGACAATCGAAGAAATAGCCGGTCTGGCGAGCGGTATGCGCGCGAAAGCGACACCCGTAAAGATAAACGGTCCAGCGATAGACATCGTGGGGACGGGGGGAGACAGCTCCGGGAGCTTCAATATCTCCACCGCGGCGGCGTTAGTCGTGGCGGGGTCGGGGCTTAAGGTTGCCAAGCACGGCAACAGGGCCATGACCAGCAAGTGCGGCAGCGCTGACATCCTGGAGGCGCTGGGGGTAAGGATAGATTTGAGTGCGGAGGGAGTTGCCCAGTGCGTAGAAAAAATCGGGATAGGCTTCATGTTCGCACAGGTATTTCATCCGGCGATGAAACAAGCGGCACTGGTACGCAAAGAGATAGGCATACGCACCGTATTCAATATACTTGGTCCATTGACTAACCCTGCACAAGTAGAACACATACTACTTGGCGTGCCGAGCGAGGAGCTGGGTAAAAAGATAGCCGCCGTATTGCACCGGCTGGGAATTAAACACGCGCTGGTGGTACACGGCAAAGACGGACTGGACGAAATTTCCATAAGCGATAAATCAATGATATGGGACGTTACCAAGGAAAAGCTATCAGCGCCATACGAAGTGTCACCGAAGAGCTTCGGCTTCGAGAAAGCGGGAGCGGAGGAGGTTAAGGGGGGCTCACCGGAGGAAAATGCGGCAACGTTATTGTGTATCCTGGACGGAGAAAAAGGAGCGCCGCGGAACATCGTGGTGATGAACGCCGCGGCGGCACTCATCGCGGGCAATGCCGCGTCCGATTTAAAAAAGGCGGTTAAAATAGCCGAAGAAGCCATCGACAGCGGCAGGGCTAAACGAATACTCTATGACTTGATAGAGCTAAGCGGGAGTCTGGCGAAAGATGCCAAAGAACATACTGGATAAAATCGTGGCGGATAAAAAGGAAGAGGTGAAATCGGCAAAACGCCGCACATCGCTGGCTGCCTTAAAGGAACACATCTCGCAGCAAAAGCCGCTCGACTTTGCAGCGGCAATACGAGGTAAAGGCTTGAAATTAATTGCCGAGGTAAAGAAGGCATCACCTTCCAAGGGAGTGCTGTGCAACGATTTCAGGCCGGTCGAGATAGCGATGGCTTACGCACAAAACGGCGCGGCGGCAATATCGGTATTGACAGAGAAAAAATACTTCCAGGGGAGCATAAAGTACCTGGCGTCGATAAGAGAAAAGGTAAACATTCCGCTGCTGCGCAAGGACTTCATTTTCGACGAATACCAGATATACGAATCCGCCGCCTATGGAGCGGATGCGATACTGTTAATAACAGCAATGTTAGAAAAAGAAACACTCGAAGCGTTTTTAAAATTGGGGGAAAGTCTAAAACTAGCCTGTCTGGTGGAGGTGCATAACGAGGACGAACTATTTAAAGCATTACTAGCCGGTGCGAAGATAATAGGCATCAACAATAGAGACCTGAACACTTTTAAAGTGGATACCAACACCACGCGCAGGCTACGTATGCTGATACCGATGGAAAACATCGTCGTCAGCGAAAGCGGCATCAGCAATAGAGATGATATTAAGAAAATGAAAGAATGCAGGGTCGATGCCGTGCTGGTGGGCGAAGCGCTGGTGACGGCGAAAGACATACCCGCCAAGATGAAAGAATTGATGCAATGACCTATATAAAGATATGCGGGATAAAAAACGAAGACGACGCCCTAGCGGCAGTTGAAGCCGGCGCCGACTTCATCGGGGTGGTGTTTGCCACCAGTCCGCGACAGGTTACACCAGCACAAGCCGAAAAAATAACTTCTTCACTAAAGAAAACCAAAGCAAAGACAAAGTGCGTAGGGGTATTTGTGAACGAACGGATGCCGACAGTAAGAAAAATCGCCGATGCCTGCCGCCTCGACTGGGTGCAGTTGAGCGGGGACGAAAGCTGGGAATATTGCGTAGAGTTAGCAAGACCGATAATTAGAGCTATCAGGTTCTGTCGTAATGAACAGGCGGAAACAATAAGCAGGCAATTAAACGAAGGCAAGAAAATAATGGGTAGAAACAAATATATGGTACTACTGGATACTGCAGCGCCGGACAAATACGGCGGGACAGGCACGACATTCGACTGGAACATAGCCAGGCCGATAGTCAAGCAATTCCAGGTGATTATCGCCGGGGGTCTGAATCCGGGGAACGTGGGGAGGGCGATTAAAATACTAAAGCCGTGGGGGGTCGATGTATCGACGGGAGTGGAAACGAAGGGCGCTAAAGATATGAAAAAAGCGATTAAGTTTATCGAAGCGGTGAGGGAAGCCGATGCCAGCCAGACCTGATGTCAGCGGGTACTATGGAAAGTACGGCGGCAAGTTCGTACCGGAGACACTGATACCGGCATTGAGCGAACTGGAAATCGCTTATACCGACGCTATGGCCGATGCCAAATTCCAGAGGCAGTTTAACCTGCTATGCACGGACTATATAGGGCGACCAACCCCACTTTATTACGCAGCACAGCTGACGGCGAAAGCGGGCGGAGCGACAATTTTGCTAAAGAGGGAAGACCTGGCGCATACCGGGGCGCATAAAATCAACAACGCGCTGGGACAGGGGCTGCTGGCAAAGCGGATGGGCAAGACCAGGATTATCGCCGAGACGGGGGCGGGACAGCACGGTGTGGCGGTAGCTACCGTATGCGCGATGCTGGGACTTAAATGTATTATCTACATGGGCGAGGAAGACATCAAAAGACAGTCGTCTAACGTTATCCGCATGAAGCTAACCGGCGCTGAAATAAGGCCAGTCACTTCCGGGAGCAAAACTCTGAAGGATGCCATAAATGAGGCAATACGCGACTGGGTAAGCAACGTAAGGAACACGCATTACCTACTGGGGTCGGTGGTGGGGCCGCACCCATATCCGATGATAGTGCGCGACTTCCAGTCGATTATCGGGCAGGAAGCCAGAGAGCAGGTACAGGCGATATACGGTCGATTACCGGACTATCTGGTAGCGTGCGTGGGCGGGGGCAGTAACGCCATCGGGCTATTCCACCCGTTTTACGACGATACAAAGGTGAAATTCATCGGGGTGGAGGCCGGGGGCAAAGGGCTAAAGACAGGTAAACATGCAGCGACGTTAGCGACCGGGAAAATAGGCGTACTGCACGGGACGAAGTCATATCTCATGGAGGATGAGCACGGCCAGATAATGGAGACGCACAGTATAGCGCCGGGGCTGGACTATCCGGGGGTGGGGCCGGAGCACAGCTTTTATAAAGACAGCGGGCGCGCCACCTATGTAACGGTCAGTGATAAACAGGCATTGGAGGGATTCAGACTCCTCTGCGATACGGAGGGCATCATCCCGGCGCTGGAATCAGCCCACGCCATATATTACGCCGCGAAAATGGCTAAAGGACTAAGTAAAGATAGACTAATCATCGTTAATCTTTCGGGGCGGGGGGATAAGGACATGGAAATCGTGACCAAAGCCCTGGGGATGGAAAAATGAGCGTAATTGCGTCGGTTTTCAAGCCCGGCTACAAAGCGCTGATTGCTTATATAACCGCGGGCTATCCCGACCCTAAAGCTACGATAAAGATAGCGACGACGCTGGCGGAGGGCGGCTGCGATGTTATCGAGCTCGGCATTCCGTTTTCCGACCCACTGGCAGATGGAGCGACGATACAAAAAGCAAGCTACCAGGCTTTAAAGCAAGGGATAACGCCGGACGCCTGCCTGGAGATAGCCGCCGAAATCAGGAAGAAAATTAAGACGCCGCTGGTTTTTATGACTTATTATAATCCGGTACTCAATTACGGTTTAAGAGTTTTCTGCAAGCAATGCGTTAAAGCAGGTATCAACGGCCTGATAGTCCCCGACCTGCCGCCAGAGGAAGGCCTGGAACTGGAGACAATCACGCGAAAGGATGACCTCGACCTGATATATCTGCTGGCACCGATAAGCACCGAAGATAGAATCAACATCGTAGTATCAAGCTCGCGGGGATTTATTTATCTGGTCTCACTGACCGGAGTGACCGGCGCGAGAGACACACTGGCGCCGGAGCTGGCGGACTTCGTGGGGAGGGTAAGAGCAGTAACGAGTCTGCCGCTATGCGTGGGATTCGGGATATCCAAAGTGGAGCACGCCAGGCAGGCGGCCAATTTAGCGGATGGAGTTATCATCGGCAGCAGGCTGATTGAGCTGATAGAGGAAGACAGCACGCTTGCTTCGTTAAAGACTTTCATCACCAGCGTACGCGAGGCCCTGGACCAATAGAAAAACACCGGGAGGTATTAATTATGTAGTGACCTGCCGTTTAATATATAATAAAGACTTATAAGGAGGAGAGATGGAAAAAACAAAATTCATGTTGGAAGAAAAACAAATGCCAACCCGATGGTATAACATCCAGCCGGATCTGCCCAAGCCACTGCCACCTTACCTTCACCCGGTCACGAAACAACCCATCGGGCCGGCCGACCTAGCGCCCCTGTTCGCTATGGAATTAATCAAACAAGAAGTAAGCCAGGAGAGATACATCGATATTCCGGAAGAAGTGCAGCAGATCTACCGCATGTGGAGGCCAACCAATCTATTCCGGGCACACCGCCTGGAAAAATTACTGGGCTCACCGGCCAAAATATTCTATAAATACGAGGGAACCAGTCCGGCCGGCAGCCACAAGCCGAATACGGCCATAGCCCAAGCATATTACAATAAAAAGCAAGGCATAAAACGAATTACTACGGAAACCGGGGCAGGTCAGTGGGGAAGCGCGCTGTCGTTTGCCTGCAATCTTTTCGGGCTGGAATGCAAGGTGTACATGGTCAAGGTGAGCTATAACCAGAAGCCCTATCGCCGCATCATGATGGAGACCTGGGGCGCCAAGTGCGTACCGAGTCCGAGTCCTGATACTAAAGCGGGACGCGATATGCTGGCTAAAGACCCCAACTGCCCTGGGAGTCTCGGGTTAGCCATCAGCGAAGCCGTCGAAGATGCGGTCACTCACGAGCATACGCATTATTCACTAGGCAGCGTGCTGAACCACGTACTGATGCACCAGACAGTCGTAGGGCAGGAAGCCATGAAGCAGATGGAAATGGCAGGCTATTACCCGGATATTATCATCGGGTGCGTGGGCGGGGGTTCGAACTTTGCCGGTCTGTTCCTGCCCTTCGCCAAGGACAAACTATCCGGTAAGAAAAAAAATCTACGCATTATTAACGTCGAACCGGAAAGCTGCCCTACGCTGACCAAGGGGCTATATGCTTACGATTACGGCGATGTAGCCGGCATGGCACCTATCGCCAAGATGTTCACGCTGGGCCATACCTTCATGCCGCCGCCGGTACATGCCGGAGGACTGCGCTACCATGGCATGGCACCGCTTATCTGTCACCTGCACAAACTAGGATACGTGGAAGCCAAAGCCGTACCGCAACTGGCGACTTTCGAGGCAGGGGTCACTTTCGCCCGCACCGAGGGAATCATCAGCGCGCCGGAGACGAACCATGCCATCCGCGTGGTTATCGATGAAGCGTTGAAATGTAAAGAGTCGGGAGAGTCTAAAGTAATCCTATTCAACCACAGCGGCCACGGTCATTTCGACATGGCGGCTTACGAGGCTTACCTTAGCGGCAAACTACAGGACTATGCATATCCCGAGGAGATGGTTAAGGAAGCGCTAAAATCATTGCCAGAAGTACCTGCAGAATTTAAATAGTATTTTGTCTCAAGGTTTTAAGCCCCCTCTCCTCAAATGGGGAGGGGGCTTTTTTGTATTTATCTTACCCCCTTGCCCTTCAGGGAGAACCCTTCAATATGAACACTCAGGGTAAACCTTCACTTCGTGGTGACTCAGTGGAACCAGGGTGAACCCCCTCTCCAATTAGTTAGAGTAAATTAAGAGCATTGATATCTTAATTGGAGAGGGGGCAGAATATTGAGAGGGGGCTGCGCCCCCTCTCGCAGCGCACTCCCGCTTTCGTGGGAATGACAATCCCGTTTTTCACAATATCTTAACAATTTCTTAGTATGATATAATTAAAAATAGAGGTTGAGGAAGATGAAAAGAATTAATATAAAGACATTAATTTTAGCTTTAGTAATCATTATAACGCTTGGAGTAACGCTTCTGGCAGGCTGCGTAGCAATTACACAGAGTCCAGAGACTCCGACAAGTACCGCAACTCCGATAAGTTCTACGTGGACACCGCCAGCGACCAGCGGAACAGTAACGCAACTTCCCAACATCGCCGATGTGGTGGCGTTGGTAAAGCCTTCGGTAGTAGCCATCAACACCGAGGTTACCGCTTATGACTTTTTTAACCGGCCTTATACCGCGCAAGGCGCCGGCTCCGGCTGGGTAATAGACTCTAATGGTATTATCGTGACGAATAACCATGTAGTCGAGGGAGCCAATTCCATTACGGTCACTACCGCCAGCGGCGATACTTACAATGCGGATGCCAAATCCGTTTTTACCGATTCGCTCAACGACCTGGCGATAATTAAGATAAACGCAACTAGCCTGCCTGCTCTAAAGAGAGGCGTGGCGGCTAATTTACGCGTGGGCGACTGGGTAATCGCCATCGGCAACGCGCTGGGGCAGGGAATCAGGGCTACCGAAGGCATTGTAAGCCGACAAGATGTTTCGCTACAGGTAGATACCAACCAAACGCTCTATGAACTCATCGAGACAAGCGCCGCCATCAACCCGGGCAACAGCGGCGGGCCGTTGGTCAATCTTGCGGGAGAAGTAATCGGCATTACGAGCGCTAAAATCGCCAGTGTCGGCGTAGAAGGAATGGGATACGCCATCAGCATCGATACTGCCACACCGATAATCGAGCAACTGGTGAACAAGGGATACGTAACGCGGCCCTGGCTGGGGGTGGGACTTTATACCGTCGACCAAGTAGCGATAGCGCAACTGGACCTAAAAGTGGAGAAAGGCGTACTGGTGACGCAGGTGGTGGCCAATAGCCCGGCCGATAAAGCCGGATTAAAGAAATGGGATGTCATCGTAAGTATCGGCGGCGAAGATGTCACCAAGGTCGAGGAGCTAACCAAGATATTGCTTGCGGCGAAAATAGGACAACCGCTGGAAATAAAATACTGGCGCGGGGATAAGGAATATACAACGTCCGCAACGCCCGTGGAGAGCCCGAGGCCATAGTTTACTGGAGATAGAGATTCTCACGGTTGCTATGGTTCGACCTTTCGACAAGCTCAAGGCAGGCAAGCTCACCATGAACGCTTCACTCAGAATGACAGGATTTCAAGATTCTTACACTTCACTTCGTTCAGTGCCAGAATGACAATACAGAACTAAGCGGCTTTTTTAATGCCCAGAGAAAGACGATAACCGCTTATCTTATGTTCTTCCTGCAGGTCAACGTCCCCAGGGATACCTTCCTCAATATCGTTGGAGAGCGTTTCCTGCTTGATATAGTCGGCAAAAGCCGATATCGTCTGTACAAAAGAGGCATCTGCCTCGAAATACGTGATGATATGGTCAGCAATCTCATAGCCGGCGTTGCGGCGCATGGTCTGCAAGCGATGGACGATTTCACGGGCGATACCCTCGGCTTCCAGCTCGATGGTAATATGAGTTGAGACAGCCACGCTACTAGACTGCTCGCTGATTACTGAGAAACCTGACGAAGCCAAACCGACCACGTTGTCAATGGATTCAGTTTTTAATTCCTTGACGTTCAACTCATCCAGCACCAGCGGCGTAACGCGGTCCAGAATCCTTTCTTCACCTGCAGAAGAAACGCCGACATAAAAAGTTTCCAAGGGCTGGCGGACTTTAACGCCGGCTTTGCTCCGCGCTGCCCTGCCCATGCTACAGACCTTCATGGCAAGCCGGTTATCATCAGCCAGCTGTTTATCGATTTTCGATTCATCCCCCGTTGGGTAATCAGTCAGATGGACGCTTGCCAGTGCATCAGTGAACACCGAAAGCACCAGGTTCTGGTAAAGCTCCTCGGCGATGAAGGGAGTAAAGGGGGCGAGTAATTTAGCTAAGGTCACCAAGCAGTTGTAAAGAGTATTATAAGCCGAAAGCTTATCGGCATCATTCTCGCTCTTCCAAAAGCGCCGACGACTGCGCCGGACATACCAGTTGGACAAGCTATCAACGAAGGTCTCTATTTTCCGTCCGGCATCGGTGGGGTTATAGTCTGTCAGAGCCGCATCAACATCGATAATAAGCTGGTTAAGCTCGGAGAGAATCCATTTATCCAATTCAGCTTCCGGGGGCGGGAAAGCAGCCGCCGGCTGATATTTATCAATGTTGGCGTACATGACGAAGAAAGAATAGACATTCCAGAGGGTCGAAAGGAAACTGCGGGATACTTCGTCCACCTGTTTAGCATCAAACTGGCGGGGGTTACCCGGGGCGGAAGCCGTATAGAGATACCAGCGAAGGGCATCGGCGCCATACTTCTTGACGACCTCCCACGGAAAGATAGCGTTGCCTTTACGCTTGCTCATCTTCTCGCCCTTAGCGTCGAGGATATGACCAAGACAAATCACATTCCTAAAGCAGGGGCGATCGAAAATGAGGGTGGATATAGCGTGCAGGCTATAAAACCAGCCGCGGGTCTGGTCGACAGCCTCACAGATGAAGTCGGCCGGGAAGCGACCATCCTCAAGCATAGTCTTATTATCAAAAGGATAATGATTCTGCGCAAAGGGCATGGCGCCGGAATCAAACCAGCAATCGATAACCTCCGGGACACGTTTCATTTTGCCGCCACATTCAGAGCAGGCAAACGTTAAATCATCGACAAAGGGGCGGTGGAGATCCAGAGGTTCTTTGAGACCGGACACGCCCGGTTTGCCTTTTAATTCGTCCACGCCGCCGATACACTCGAAAGCACCGCACTTTTCACAACGCCAGATTGGCAGCGGCGTTCCCCAGTAACGCTCCCGAGAGAAAGCCCAATCAATATTATTCTGGAGCCAATCGCCAAAACGGCCGTATTTTATATGCTCCGGATACCAGTTAATTTCCTCGTTGCCGGATATAAGCCGCTCTTTGACGGCGGTGGTCCTGATATACCAGGTGGTCTTAGCGTAGTAAAGCAGGGGGTTTTCACAGCGCCAGCAGAAGGGATAGGTATGCCGGACAGTGCCACTTTTTAAAAGCAAGCCGCGAGACTTAAGGTCATCAATAACGAGGGGGTCAGCGTCTTTAACGAATTTGCCGGCAAAGGGATAGCTACCGGTGATTTTGCCCTGCAAATCAACCTGCTGAACAAAATCAAGCCGCCATTCTTTTCCAGCCTCAAAGTCCACTTCGCCGAAGGCGGGGGCAATATGGACGATGCCGGTACCATCATCCATAGTAACGAAGTCGCCGCTGATAACGCTATAAGCGAGGTCTTTGACTTTCTTTTGAGTAGATAATGTGCCATCGGCCTTGAACTTAAGTCTTTCCACCCCAAACTCATGCGGATTGAACAGCGGCTGGTACTTAACACCGACCAGCGAATCTCCGGATAATTTTTTGACCTCTTTATACCCTTCAAGGTTTAAAGTGCCGGCCAGGCGCGCCGCCATGATGAGATACTCTTTATCACCTTGGAGCAAAACATATTCGGCATCAGGAGCAACTGCCAGAGCCGTGTTACCCGGCAGCGTCCAAGGGGTGGTGGTCCAGGCTAATAAATAAACGGGCTTATCATCAGGGAGACTAGCCTTTGATTTATCAGAGATTATAAACTTTATGTAAACCGAGGGGTCTTCCGTATCGTCTTTATAGCCCTGGGCGACCTCGTGAGAGCTTAAAGAGGTACCGCAGCGCGGGCAATGAGGTGTAACGCGGTAGCCCTGATAGACCAGCCCTTTGTCCCACATCTGTTTGATAGCCCACCAACAGGACTCAATGTACTCTTTGCTTAAAGTGATATAAGCATTATCATAGTCAACCCAGTAGCCAACGCGCTGGAGAATATCCTCAAACTCACGGAGGTATTTATAAACGCTTTTACGGCACAGCTCATTAAATTTATCAATACCATATTCTTCTATCTGGTTCTTGGAGGAAAGGCCAATCTGTTTTTCAATCTCAAGTTCAACCGGCAAGCCATGAGTATCCCAGCCGGCAATACGCGGGGCATAGAAGCCCTTCATTACTCTATAGCGCGGGATAATATCCTTAAAGATAGACATGAATACGTGATGGAGCGCCGGGCTGCCATTAACCGTGGGCGGTCCATCATATAAAATAAAGCTGTGGCCGCCCCGGCGCGCGGCGACACTGCGTTCAAAAATTTTATTTTTTTGCCACATTGCAAGTATTGCTTCTTCCATTTGAGGGAAGCTTATCCGACTTCCGACTGGTTTAAACATATCAACCCCCCATATAAACAAATAAGTCCCGTCCAAAGGGACGAGACTTGATATTCCCGCGGTACCACCCAAATTCTCCGATAAAATCGGAGCACTCTTCAGGACACATTCATGTCCTCGTCACGGCTAACGGTTGACGGAACCGTCCTGACTTACTCACCACGATCATATCGGGGCTTTCAGCGGGAAGCTCGGGAGTGATTTTCGGGTCGAGGAGTATGTCCGCTCACACCCTACCGGACTCGCTGGATACTTTTTTCGGCTTTACTCTTCTCCGTCAAAGCTTTTATTAAGTAAAGATTAACACAAGCGAAGGAGGAAAGCAAGAGAGAGAAAGGGAATGGTGATTAGCTGTTAGTTTATATTGAAATATTAGTTCTGGGGGAGAGTTTTAGGGGTAATGACCACTTTTCTAGCTTCGCCGACTCCGACGCTTTCAGTGATAACATCAGGATGGTCGGCTAAAGCGAGGTGGATGATGCGTCGTTCAAAGGCAGGCATAGGTTCCATGGTGAAAGGCGTCTTTCTGGTTTTGACCTGTTCCGCCAGCCGGTTCGCTAGTGAGCGGAGTCCCTCACAGCGGCGCTGTTTATAGCCTTCTACGTCAAGGACAATGGGAATCTGGACCTCCATTTTATGAGACATAATAATCCTGACGATATACTGCAGAGAAACCATTGTCTGACCGCGACGTCCGATTAATATGCCCAGGTCTTCACCTTCAATATTTAGCCCGACCGAAGATAACTCACCGTTTTCATCATTAACCGTAAATTCATCAGAGGGCAAGACAGTGCCGTGTAAGTCCATCAAAGACAGAAGTTCCTCAAGCACCTTCTTGGCAGTATTAAAGATTTCGTTTCTATTTTCAGGCGTGTCCATAATATTCACACCTCTTCTCAATAAGGCTGATATTACTGCTGATTCTCCTGGTCTTCATCTTTACCCTGGAAGAACTTACTGAATTTGGAAGGTTTACGGCTTTTCTTTAAGGATTCTTTATCCGTGAAAATAACTTCTTCTTTTGGTTTAGCTTTGGCTTTTTTGGTTTCCGGCGATTCAAATTGTATATATTTCTTGCCGGGTTCAGCGCCGGCAGAAGGATTTCTACGCAGGGTGCCCCATCCGGTTACCCGGTATTGCAGTACAATACGGAAGATACTGGAGGCGACCCAGTATAGGGATAAACCGCTGGGGAAAGACAGCGCCATGAAAGCAAACAACAGGGGCATCATCCAGGTCATCATTTTACTTTGCGAAGCGGCGCGGGGGTCACCCGAAGGGGTAATAGTCATTTTCTGCTGAACCCACATCGAGGCCCCGACAAGGATAGCTAAAATATAATTACCACTTGATGCCAGATTCAATCCTAAGAAGTCAGGATTTAAGGGCAATGCTGAATAAACAACCGGCCAGTTGTAGAGGTACCTGGAGAGGTTAAGCAAACCTTCCGGCACCGCAGCTAGAGCGATCATTACCGACTGGTAGAGAGCGAACCACACCGGCATCTGGATTATCATCGTTAAAGCGCAGCCGGCAGGCTTGATACCGGACTCCTTGTAAAGCTTCATTTGCTCCTGGGCGAGTTTTTGCTTGTCTTTGCCATATTTTTTCTGGATTTCAGCTAATTTGGGCTGTAAATCCTGCATCTTCTTGGAGGAGCGTATCTGGCTTAAGGTGAGGGGCAACAAGGCAAGATTGACCAGAATGGTTAGCAAGATGATAGAAATGCCAAAATTGTCTCCAAAAACGTGAGATATCACGATAAGGATATTCGTTAGAGGCTGCTGGATGATTAATTCCCAAACATTCAAATTAATATACTCCGATTATTGAGATACCAGTGGTGTTGAAGGCAACACGGCACCGCTTGACACGTCAATACGCTGCAAGCGAGCATCCTGCATTTGAAAATAGATAATTCCTTCATATATGGTCAGCGGACCGTCAATGGCGGATTCAAAAGCCGCTATCTGGACGATTTCCCGGGTATTGCTATCAATTTTAAAAACACCGCCGTTATGCGAGGCGAAGATAATATATTTATCAAAGACGACCGGCTGGGAGGCTAACTGGTTACCGATTGGGATTACCTTTACCAGTTCACCGGTAGATGGTTCGAGGGCATAGACAAAGCCATCGAGGCAGCCGGCGTATAGCGTATCATTAACGATAACCGGCTGCGACCAGAACCAGTTACCGCCAATGAATGGCTCCTTCCATTTCGGGGTGCCGTCAGAAGCATTGATGGCATACATTTTCTTATCAAAAGAACCAATATAGATAACGCCATTAGACACGAGCGGTTTGGCGATGATGGAACCTTCGGTAATAAATGGAGATGTCCATTTAGGGGTGAGGTCGGCAGTGTTGAGGGCGTAGAGTTTTTTATCGAAAGAACCTATATATAAGGTATCTCCTTCTACGGTGGGAGTGCCCCAGATTTTATCACCGGTCTGGTAACTATTAAGCAAGTCGCCAGTGGCGGCATCAAGAGCATATATATATCCGTCCGAACAGCCGATGTAGAGTTTGCCGTTAGCGATAACCATGCCGCCGACAAAAGCTTGAGTGTAACCTTCACGCGGGAAGACCCATCTCTGGGCGAGGTTGGTGGTGTTATAGGCGTATATTTTACCGCTATAACCGGCGATATAGACGAGAGTATCGGATACGGCAGGCGTTCCATAAATAGGGACCGCGGTGCTGCCGCCGCCACAACTAAGCGCTGAAGAGCAACCGAATAATCCGGACTGCTGTGGTAAGTTTAATTTTTCAGCTCTTAAGATACTCATGTCAGTCATATTGACCGACACCAGACGGCCCTCCAGGGAGCCGACATATAAAATACCGTTGGATGCCATGCCGCCAGACCAGCCAACCGGCATCAGACCGCTGACACAGCTAAAACCGACTATACCGATAGCTAGAACGATGACTAACAGGAGCGCTATCATGCCAGCGGTTTTGATCTTTTTTATTTTCACAATATTCTCCAACATTAATTAACGTTCAAGGAACGGGGTCATAACCGCCCTCATGCAAAGGATGACAGCGAGAGATTCGCCGGATGCCCAGAGCTATTCCCTTGAACACGCCGTATTTCCCTATAGCTTCAGAAGTATATTCGGAGCAGGTGGGCAAATAGCGGCAGGAGGGGGGTATAATCCGCGATATAGTGCGCTGATACGCTTTAATCAGCAACAGAGCTATAGCTTTCATTTTCTCCTACTATTATACCAGCCCGGAGTAAAAGCATCCTGACTGACCTTTCTAAGCTTTTATAGTCTGCTTCGGCGGCAGGAACACGAGCGATAACTACAATATCCCAACCCGGTTGAACCGGCGTTTGCCTGGCTATTTCACGCAGGCGCCGTTTGACGCGATTTCTTATGACCGCTTTTCCTAAACGACGGCTGACGACAAAGCCGAACCTGGAAGCTTCCAACGCATTAGGTAAGGCTCTAAGCACAATTTCTTTTCCTGCCCAGGATTTGCCTCCGTTATAGACGATATCAAACTGCCCTGTTTTATTTAGAAAACGTTCTCCCCTCACAGCTGCCACATCCTGTTTAACTAAATTATTCACTAGACAACAGTTAATCTCTTACGCCCTTTTAGTCTTCTGGCTTTTAGCACATTGCGTCCGCCGCGCGTGCTCATTCTTTTTAAGAAGCCATGCTCACGTTTCCTGGGTATGCTTTTTGGTTGATACGTTCTTTTAGGCACTTAAACTCCTAGATTATTCTGTATAAATAAGCGGGGGGAAAATTCCGCTATCGTAATTTTCCCTGCCTTTCCGCCGCCTAACCAGTTGTTCCCGACTTTTGAAAATGAGAGGCAACAAAAGGCAACAATGCAAGGTGCCGTGCCCGTTTAATGGCAGTTGTCAGGGCGCGCTGGTGTCTGGCGCAGGTGCCGGTTTTACGACGCGGTGAAATCTTACCTCTATCCGTTATATAAGGACGAAGTTTGGCGGAATCTTTATAGTCGATATATTCAACTTTGTCACGGCAAAAGAAACATATTTTGCGTTTGGGGATGTATTTTCCCCGGGATGGTCTACGAGTTTTGGTATCTCTTGGTTGCGGCATTCTTTCCTCTATTTATATAAAAATTATTTTACATTAAAACGGCAGGTCTTCCGGTTCCATTTCAGCGGTGGATGGTTCTTCCGCTTTTTCATCAGTCAGGGCGGAGGTGCCTTTTTTATCGAGGAAGATTACTCTGTTGGCAATGACCTCCATCTTGGTATGAGGCTGACCATCCTGGCCTTCCCAGTTTCTGGTATGTATTCTGCCTTCAGCGTAGACGAGTTTGCCTTTGGCCAGGAACTGATTGCATTGTTCGGCGAGTCTGTTCCAGGCGACGATGTTAAACCATTCAGTTTCCTGGCGGCGTTCTCCTTCAGGAGTGGTATAAACCCAGTTGGTAGCTACGGAAAAAGATGTCACCGGTTTCCCGTTGGGTGTAAAACGCATTTCCGGTTCATTTCCTACATTGCCTATTATAGTTACTTTATTCAGACTCGGCATCGCCTCATCACCTCCCCGCTAATATTCGCGAGTTTGAAATATTTAGATTAGTTGCTGACATTGATTAAAAGATGCCTGACGATATCTTCAGAGATGCGCAAGTTAGCTTCAAGTTCTTTGCATCGCGTGGGACTCATTGTAAACTTGGTTAAGATATAATTACCCTCGAGAAAGTGTTTTATGGGATACGATAACTTCTTTTTTTCCCATTTATCAACGCCGATAATAGTGCCATCTTTACTGGTGATAAGCTGGGCGGTGTTGTTTACTCTGGTTTCTAAAGCTTCATCGGACAATTCCGGCGTTAAAATATAAACCAGTTCATATTCCTGCGATTTTTTATCTTCAGTTTTTCTTTCTACTTTTTTTCTTGCCACATTCAATTCCTTAACTGATTTTACGCTATTATACCATATGCCTGTAATATAGACAACAATACCGGAGGATATGAGGTAATCCGCACTTTTAATTAGCGGACTTATTTTTACGAATATAGTAGCTTTCTTGACACGTTATAAGCGCTTTGCTAGACTCTAAAAGTACAAGTTCAATAAGGCCCCGTGGTGTAGCGGTCTAACATGCCACCCTGTCACGG
>CAYGVP010000008.1:0-21865 GCA_964353385.1 uncultured Dehalococcoidaceae bacterium | reverse complement strand
CCGTCTGCCAACCGATGGTACGGTGCTAATCACCGTTTCGGAAGCAGACCGGCCAACGGTGGTTGAGGTGGCTGACCAGTTTGCCAAACTGGGGTTCAAGATAAAAACTACGGAGGGGACAGGTGCCTTCTTGGCAAGCAAGGGTATAGCTACGGAACCGATACTGAAAGAGCATGAGGGTAGACCTAACATTACGGATGCTATCAAGAATAAAGAAATTCAACTGGTAATTAATACGCCTGCGGGGAAACTAAGCCGATATGATGATTCGTATATCCGTAAAGCGGCGATAAAGTACAGGGTGCCCTATATTACTACGCTGGCTGCGGCAAGGGCCGCAGCTAAAGGCATAACCGCATACCGCGAGGGTAAGTCGGAAATCAAGTCGCTACAAAGCTACCATGCGGATATTAGAGCGGCATCACGGTTTTGACCCGTTTGTAAAGGGGGTTTACCCTGGTTCCACTGAGTCACCACGAAGTGAAGGTTCTCCCTGAAGGGCTGGGGGGTGAGGTTCAAAAGATGAAAAGAACGATGTAAAATACTCTAAAATATCCGGTTCAGCAGTAAAGAAAAGAGATACCCCAGAACCCCGCATACCGGGAAAGTCAATATCCATGCCAGTATGATATTTCCCGCCACCCCCCATCTCACCGCCGAAAGCCGCTTCGTCGCGCCAACACCTATTATCGCAATATTTATCGTATGCGTCGTACTTAGCGGTATCCCCATTGATGATGCCAGTAAAATTGAAGCCGCTGCTGAAGTCTCCGCGGCAAATCCGTTCACAGGCTCCAACCTCGTCAGCTTAAAGCCCATGGTTTTAATAATCCGCCAGCCACCCGTCGCCGTACCTATTCCCATCACCGCCCCGCATAACAGCATAACCCACAGCGGCACGGAAAACGTATCCATCAAGCCGCCCAGCACCAGCACCATTGAAAAAACACCCATGAATTTCTGCCCGTCGTTGCTGCCGTGGCTGAACGCCATGAATGCCGCCGACACTATCTGAAGCTTACTGAAATACTTACTCACGATTGCAGGTCTGGTGCGTCTTAATACCCAATACAGCACAGTCATCAGCGTCACACTGATGGCAAATCCCAGCAGGGTTGAAAAACCCAGCCCTATTAAAACCTTCTGCCAGCCCTCCCAGAGTAAAACCGAAGGTCCGGCCGCCGCCAGCCCCGCCCCGGTCAGCCCCGCCACCAGTTCATGAGTTTCACTGGTAGGTATGCCCCAGCGCCAGGCAATCGTGCTCCAGACGATGATGGTCAACATAGCGGCGGCTACTACAGGTAAACCTGTTACCCCGCCCATTATCTCCGGACTCACTATGCCTTTGCCTATGGTGGCCGCCACTGCCGTGCCCGTAACAATCGCCCCGACGATATTCAGCACCGCTGCCATCACCACGGCCTTCCCCGGCGATAAAACACGCGTTGATATTACCGTCGCGATGGCATTAGGCGCATCCGTCCACCCGTTAACGAATTCAGCGCCCAGCACCAATATCAGTGTAAAAACGAGAAGAAAACTAACGTCAGGCATTCTTCAGGGCTACCCCTTCTAGAACATCAGCGACATCCTCGCACCTATCTGTAGCGGTCTCCATATGCTCGTAAATCTCCCGCCATTTGATTAAATCGGCCATGTCCGTCGTACTCTCAAAAAGCTCCCCGATAGCCGCCCGGTATATCCGGTCCGCCGCATTTTCCAGCCTGTTGATTTCCACGCAATGCTCTAGCATTTGCTTGAATTCCTTCTTATGCCCCAGGCTCGCAACAGCCTTCCCCATCTCCGCCGCCGCCAGTACTATTACATCGGCAAGTTCCCTGGCTCGCGGGGTTGGATTCTTTATTTTATAGATAAACATGGCATCCGCCGCCGATTGAATAAAATCAACAACATCATCCATCGTATGCGCCAGCAGGGCGATATCTTCTCTGTCAAAAGGTGTCACGAAGGTACGGTGCAATAGCGACATTATCTGGTGTGTTATTGAATCGCCCTCGTGCTCTATTTCCGTTATCTCGGCCATGCAGCTATCGATGAACTGCCATTTATCAAGCATCTCTTTCAATGCTCTTGATGCTTTAATGATATTTACTGCGCTCTGCTCAAACAGGACGAAGAACTTATTTTCCCTCGGTAAGAAAGGCAATCTAGCCATATTTCCTCCTTTGCCTCTTATTGTTTATCATCTAAAAAGGCATAGTCGTACCTGCCGACGTATGCCGGGGATTACTGAAAAATATTTTAGCGAAGTAGGTTTGGAATGATGTAAAAAATAATATGATAATGCTTTTCTGGAAAGCCCGGAGCCCCGTCCCAGATTAACGGGTATTCTCATACTCCCTCATTCGGAACAAAATGGAAATAATCACCAGAAAAAGTCTAGTTTAAAAACCTGATAATTGTCAAGGAAAAGATTAAATATCCTCCCCCGCTCGCCCTGAGCCTGTCGAAGGGTTTCCCCCCTCCCCCGACTTGGCCTTCCTCGCCCACCATTCCTTGAGCCGCTCCAGTATCTGTTTTTCATATCCCAGCATGCCCGGGGTATAGTACCTCTTTTCTTTAGCTGAATCCGGCAGGTGCTGCTGGTCGACTACATGTCCCGGGTAGTCATGAGCGTATTTATAGTCTTTACCGTAGCCCATTTCCTTCATCAGCGGCGTTACCGGATTGCGCAGGTGCATCGGCACGCTCTCGCTGGCGCCTTTTTTAATGTCTTCCTGTACTTTCGTATACGCCGCGTATAGTGAGTTGCTTTTGGGCGCGGTTGCCAGATAGACCGCCGCCTCGACCAGCGCCAGGCTGCCTTCCGGCATGCCGATGAAGTGCACCGCCTGCTGTGCCGCCATCGCCACCACCAGCGCCTGCGGGTCCGCCATGCCGATATCCTCCGAGGCGAAACGTATCATGCGCCGCGCGATGTACAGCGGGTCTTCGCCCCCCTCTAGCATCATCGCCACCCAGTAAATCGCGGCGTCCGGGTCGGAGTCCCGCATCGATTTATGTAGCGCCGATATCATGTCGTAATGCTGCTCGCCGGCTTTATCGTAAAGCACCGCCCTCTTCTGAAAGGCGTCTTCTATCGTCTCCAGCGTTATCAGGCGCCTCCCCGTTTCATCGAGCGGCGTATTCAAGGCGGCTGTCTCCAGGGAATTGAGCGCCACCCGGGCATCGGAGTTAGATGCGTTTATCAGGTGGTTTAGAGCTTCCGGCGTGAGCTCCACATTAAGACTGCCGATTCCCAGCAGCTTGTCCGTCGTCGCCCGGAAGATGAGTATCTTAATTTCGTCTGCCGTAAGCGGCTTTAGCGGCAGCACCCTGGCTCTAGATAATAATGGCGACGTCACTTCGAAGGACGGATTTTCCGTCGTCGCGCCGATGAGGATAACCGTGCCGTCTTCGACGAACGGCAGCACGGCGTCCTGCTGTGTTTTATTGAATCGGTGGATTTCATCGATGAACAGGATTGTTCGCTGCGTTTGCGCCCGGCGGCGGTCCTGGGCCTGTGCTATGATTCTCCGCAGGTCGGCTACGGTAGCGCTGACGGCGCTGACCGGCGCGAAGTACGCCCCCGAATTGTTAGCGATGATATTCGCCAGCGTTGTCTTGCCGCATCCCGGCGGCCCCCAGAAAATAATCGACGGTATGCGGTCGTTCTCTATAGCCCGCCGCAGCACCCGGCCCTTCCCCAGGATATGCTCCTGCCCCACGAACCCATTCAAACTGTTCGGCCTCATGCGTGTCGCCAGCGGCGCCTGCTGTCTCTGCTGTTCTTCCGCCTGTTTATCAAACATGTCCATGTTCATAATGCACCTGCCCGTGCCCTTTTTTATAAATGTACTCCAAATTTTATGATTTATCCAGCCTGCTGCGGGAATTATTTGTTTTGGGAATTTTAAATTTTTTTTTCAATTATCTTTAGCTTCAAACCATAGCTGAATTGTTTTTGATTGATTTGATTTGTTATATGGTAAGGTACAGAGGGGGAGTTAAAAGTTAACAGTTGACAGTTAACAGTATAGTAGGGAAGGGGAGGAAAGTAAACAGGGTTTTGTCACAACGACCTTTCCTCCTCTTATCCCCCTCTCCGCTGGCAGAGAGGGGGAGGGGGATTTTTATATGGGGCGGGGTGGTGTATAATGACAACAACATGAATAAAGACGAAGCCAAACAAAAGGTAGCGGAGCTAGTAAAGAAGTACGAAGCTCTAAGCCCAGCGGAAATAAAGAGCTACAATGAAGCAGCAACTAAAGCGAGTTTTATCGAGCCATTGTTCCGCGCCCTTGGCTGGAACTTTGAAGATGCAAACGAAGTGGCTCCAGAAGAAAAAGCTTCCGGCGGGCGGGTGGATTATGCGTTTAAGCTTAACAGCGTTTCTATATTTTTTCTTGAAGCAAAGCCATTAAAGGCTGATATTACCAATGAAGCATATATAAAACAGGCAATCACCTATGCATATAACAAAGGCGTCACATGGGCAATACTTACTGATTTTGAAAGCCTAATGGTCTATGTAGCACAGACGGGTAAACCTTTTATAACGCTTACGTGCAACAAGTACCTTGAAGCTTTTGATGACCTATGGTTATTATCTAAGGAATCTTTCCAGAATAACGCAATTCGGGAAAAGGCGGAGAGATACGGCGCACTCCCACAACGAATGGGGATAGAACAACGATTGTTCGACCAGCTAAGGCTATGGCGCGAAGAATTATCTACACAGCTTCATTCTTATCAAAAAAAATTAAGAGTTAAACAAATAGACGAGGTTATCCAGCGACTCTTCAACAGGCTGATATTTATACGCACCTGCGAGGACAGGAAGATAGAGGAAAAAGTACTGCTAAGCACGGTACACGAATGGGTACGCAATAAGCGCAAGGTAGAATTGGTCGAAAAAATACGCGAGATTTTCCGGTACTTTGACGGGTATTATGACAGCGAGCTATTCCAAAAGCATTTAACGGACGAAGTTTTTATAGAAGGCGAAACGCTGGCGAACCTGATAAACGGACTGTATGAATTACCAAGCGGGATAGCGAGCTATGATTTTTCAATCATCGACGCGGATGTGCTGGGGGCAGTTTACGAACAATACCTAGGGCATATAGCTAATATTGTCAAACAAAAAGCAAAAGCTGCTCAAGCTAAGATGGATCTAGGGCTTCCTTATGACGAAACGATAGAGCTTACCGCAAAAATACAAACCCGTAAAGAACACGGGATTTACTATACGCCAAAGTTTATTACCGATTACATTGTAAGGGAAACTGTCGGGCGTTTTCTGGCGGAACATTCTGCTAATGAAATTAGAAATATCAAGATACTCGACCCTGCCTGCGGCTCCGGCTCATTTTTAATCAGAGCTTTTGACGAATTACTCAAATATTACGCCAGCCAAAAGATCAGCAATTCAGAGCAAGATATTGATGCCGCCGACCGCATATCTATATTACAAAGCAACATCTTCGGAGTTGACCTGGATATACAGGCAGTAGAAATTGCGCGCTTGAACCTGCTATTACGCAGCCTGGCAAAGCGAGAGACGCTACCCGGTTTGAAAGATAATATCAAGCAAGGTAACTCACTTATTTCTGGTACGGAAGAAGACCTGAAGAAGTATTTTGGTAACAATTGGAAAGATAAAAAGGCTTTTAACTGGGAACAGGAATTCAAGGATATTATGGATAACGGCGGCTTTAACGTGGTGATAGGTAATCCACCGTATTTGGGGTTTCACGGATTTAAGGATGAAAAGGAATTTTACAAAGATACATACAAAACATGTAAAGGGCGCTTTGACATATATTTACCATTTATTGAAAAAGGAATGCAATTGCTAAGAGCGGGAGGATTATTGGGATTCATTTGCCCTACCAATTTCACGAAGAGGCAACATGGACAAGTACTAAGGATACTCTTAAAGAACAATTTCACTATTGCACGAATTATTGATTTTCAAGACGAACAAGTATTTGAAGGAGCATTAAATTATACTGGTATCTTTATTTTCCAAAAATCCAAACCCCGCCTCAAACATCGTTTAGAGTATATTCCTAGAAGGATAGATGGAGAACTCTTATTGATTGAACAAAGTTCACTAAAAGATAATGGATGGGTATTTAGAGATGAGGTAAGTGAAAGAATTGTTGCTCGAATAGAAGCACAACCAATCATCAAATTAAAAGATTTGACAGAAAGTATCTCAGAGGGCATTGTGACCGGTGAAAACCAAGTATTTGTATTATCAACAAAGAAAGCTAATGCACTAGGTTTAGAACAAACACTATTAAAACCAATAATTCAAGGTAGACAAGCCCGACGTTATTTTCACGAACCGCCACGTAATGTTCTCATATACCCCTATACAGATGAAAAACGAACGGAACCTATATCAGAGACTAATCTTTCTAAACAATTCCCTAAGATTTGGGAATATTTGTGTTCTCAAAAAACCATTTTAAGTGGACGGAAATATTTTTTTGAATCCTCAAAGTTTTGGTACGAATTATGGTGTGAACGCTCATTCTCACAACAATCATATAAAAAAATAATCGTGCCTGAATTAGCTCCCAATAATAAGTTTTCTTATTGTGAGCAGAATATATTTTATTTGGATACAGTGTGTGGACTGATTCCTAAAGATAAAAAAATAGATACATATCTGTATTTACTTGGTTTGCTTAACTCGGCTCTTTTAGAATTTTATTATAAAAATACTACAGTCCCTAAAGCCGCTGGATTCTACATTTACAAGACTATGTTTTTAAATAACCTACCAATTCGACTTATTGACTTCAAAAAGCCGAAAGAAAAGAAGATGCACGACACTCTGGTATCGCTTGTTGATAATATGCTGGAACTCAATAAGAAACTTGGACCAATACGTGATACACTTTTTAGTGAAAGTGAAGATCTGAAAAAAGAGATTGAAAAAACCGATAAAGAAATAGATAAACTCGTTTACGACCTTTACGGGCTTACCGAGGAGGAGAGGAAAATGGTGGAGGGGGAGGCGTAGCTGGATTCCCAATCGGGTTGGGAATGACGGATGATAAATCCTCCTTTGTCCCCCTTTAACAAAGGGGTGACAATCCATCGGGTAATGATGAGAAATCTTGAGTAGAAAAGGCAAACTTCGTTCCCCTTGACAAAGGGGAAGCAGAAGAGGATTCAGTTTTTACTTTTGAGTTGTGTTTTTGACCCCGTATCGCAGTACGGGGCAGGGATTTGAGATTTGATATTTGAATTTTGTTTGGTTATTGTATCTTGTATCTTGGTTATTGTCTCACTTATACCGCTTCACCTCGAACCGGTAAAGCTGCACTTTCTCATCCGGCCCGATGCCCCCCTTCTGCCGGCAGATATCTATCTGGTGCGCCGCTGTATCCACCCCCTCCAGGTCCGGTAAAAGCAGACCCTTGCGCCACCCTGCCTCAACTATAACCCCATATTTCCTCGGGTCGAGCTGGCTTTCATCCTCAATAGGTTCGGGCGCGGTCAGCACGTCAACAGAGTAGTCGAGGTCTTTAAGCTCTTTTTCCTCGACAGGTTCAAAGCGCGGGTCGCGGGTGGCGGAGCTTATCGCATTGGTGATTATCTCTTCCGCCACGTTCTTCTCCTGCGGTTCAAACGTCCCGATGCATCCCCGCAAGTCCCCCAGCTTATGGATGGACACAAAGACGCCGGCTTTTTCCTTCATCTCCGGGGTAAGCTCTTTCGGCGGCGCCGGCTTTTTGCCCGTCTTGACATAAGTCTCCACTGTTTCTTTCGCCAGCGCCGCGATGGGGTGCATGGCCGACTTTTTAAAGATTACTCCCGCGTAGCCGACTACCGCTTCATAGTCGCCGGTGGTATCGCCGCTGGTCTGGTATTTTATCAGCTCCGCCCCGCTTGCGCCCAGCTCTTTAGCCGCCGCGATAAGCGTGACGACCGGACCATAAGCGCACATCGATATAGGCAGACTCTCATAGCGGCGCGTCAGTTCATCCTCATCGAGGGCCAGCATCGCCTCGACGGCCGCCATATCCTTCTTCTGCGCCGATTCATGCGGTTCGTAATGCGTCATATCCCCGCTGGCAAGGATAACAGCCTCTCTTTTTAGTTCTATAATCGCCCGGGCGATGGCATGCCCAATTTCTCTATAGATATCAATGTCGGCGCCGGCGAGGATAACGGGCACTATCCGCACGTCCGGCTTGATATACTGCAGGAAGGGAACCTGCACCTCGACGGCATGTTCTTCTTCATGTGCCCGGTAGTCTTCTTCAGCATATCTGGATAAGCTCACTATTTTACGGGCCAGTTCCTCGTCCACCTTTACCTCTCCAAGCGGTGTTTTCCAGGTCCCTTCCGGCATAACGCTGAACGGTTTCCCCAGTCCGGAATGGCTAGGGCCCATGATGATAAAGGTATCCTTAAATTTGACCCTTGATATAGCCGCCCCGGCTACCGCGCCGGAATATTGATAACCGGCATGAGGCATTAATAATCCGACGACCTCCTCTTTGGGCGCGTTCTTATCCACATAACGGCTAAGCATCGACTTGAGTTCCGCAGATGACGCAGGATAAAAATATCCGGCGACAGTTGGATTTCTTATCATGCTCCATCTCCTTCAGAGAAATCCTCGGAGTCCATTGACCTGAAATTCAAATCGGCACCACAATAGCCGCACCTTGAATCGGTAAGCCCGGTTATTTCTATTTGATAACCGACCCTCCTCACGATGATTTCCCCGCAGGCATAGCACCTTGTGCTTTCGCTTTCGTGACCGGGCACATTGCCGGCATAGACGAACTTGAGCCCGGCTTTATGACCGATATCCACCGCTTTCTCGATCGAACTTTGTGGTGTCGGCGGGAGGTGGGTCAGCCGGTGATGCGGGTAAAAACGGGTCACATGCCAGGGGGTCAGTTCGCCCAGTTGTCTGTATATCCAGTTAGCCAGTCCCTTAAGCTGCTCTTCGTCATCATTCATCGTGGGGACGATATTGGTGACGACTTCAACATGCATATTCCATTTATCTTTAGCGCGCTTGGTGACCTCGAGAATCTCTCGCCAGTGAGGAATACCCGAGAGGCTTTTATAGAACTCATCGGAATATCCTTTGATGTCGACGCGCCAGGCGTCAAGATAGGGTCCGATAGTATCCAGCGCTTCCGGGGTGGCATAGCCGTTGGTAACGTATACGGTATATAATTGATTTTGTTTCGCCAGCCTGGCTGAATCCAGAGTGTACTCGAACCAGATGGTCGGCTCGTTATAGGTCCAGGCAATTCCTTGACAGTTGGCCTCTTTGGCGAGCTTAATCGCCGCTTCCGGAGAGAGTTCACGGCAGGTATTTTTCAGGGCGCTGCCATCGGCGGTAGATATCTCCCAGTTTTGGCAGTGCTTACAATGGAAGTTACAGCCCAGCGTACCTAGAGAAAAACACAGCGTGCCGGGACAGAAGTGGAAGAGCGGTTTCTTTTCTACAGGGTCAGCGGCGGCGGAAGACACCATGGCATAGTTGATATTGAAGAGTGCGCCTTCCTGATTCTGGTACATGCCGCAGACGCCGTATTTCCCCGGGTTAATCCGGCAGCGCCACTGGCAGGTACGGCACTCTACCCTGGAGTCCGGCAGCTTATCATACAGCACAGCCTCGCGCATGGACTACCACCTTCAGGGTAATTATAGCACCGGTGCAAAGTGAATAATACAGGAGCGATAACGTCAATAATATTTTTTCTGAAACGAATCAAAGATAAACACTAGTGAGTTGCATATATTTTTATGTTAAGTTAGAGAATAGGGTTGATAATAAGGTAATTATAAGAACGCTTAAATGATGAGCGCTTAAGTCTTATAGAGATATAACGGCTTTTTATCCGTGATAATCCTGGTCTGTACAGCCATTGCTTCCCGGATATACTTCGGCAGGGCGAACATGCCGCGGTGGGTCTCGCCGTCGTAAAACTTTAAGCCCATTACTGACCTTGCGGCGATGCGTTTATCCACTTCTTCGGGCGTAAAGAGGGCAGGATTGAGTTTTTTCGACGCGATACAAAAACCCCAGGGCTGCCCGAAGCAGGGTACATGTGTAGCGTAAGGCGCAACTATAGGGAAAACGCTCTTCAGCGTATTATTTACCGCAGTAAAGTTTAATAATTCCGTTAATGAAGCCGAACCCGCTTGAACGGAAATCAGGCCGTCATCGGTAAGCTTACCCCGGACAGTCCGGTAAAATTCCTGCGTATAAAGTAATGCTGCCGGCCCTTCTTCAATCGGGTCCGGCAAATCTATAATAATTATATCGAACTTGTCTTTGGAATTTTCTAAATACTCGCGGGCGTCTACGTGGCGAACCGATGCCCGTTTATCTTCTAAAGCGCCGTTACTATGGTGGGGCAAATATTTCTTGCTTAGGGCAGTTACCTGGTCGTCAACATCGACCATCTCCGCTTTTTTTACCGTTTTATGGCGGAGCACCTCCCTTAATGTTGCCCCTTCCCCTCCCCCGGCGATAAATACTTTTTCCGGCTTCGGATGCGCTAACATCGCCGGCTGAACCAGCGCTTCGTGATAGATAAACTCATCTCTCTCGCTGGACTGAATCTTGTTATCGAGGACAAGGCATGTGCCAAGATTCCGGCTGCGCACTACCTGTGCATTCTGGTATTTCGTCCTCCCCGTGTATAGTACCTTATCCAGTCGGTGCAGCTGTAAAAAGTTCTCGTTTATCTTATCTTGGAACCATTTATCCGGGTCTGTATCCATAAAAATCCGTATTCTAAACCGTTACCAGAACCCCCCTTTGTATCTCCGTTAAAGTGTGATTCTTCGAGTCTAGCTTTTCGATGAGCACATCCGCCGCTATTATCGGGTTTACCTTTGTCCCGCAAGTAAAGACGTCCGCCGCTGCAAAGCCATGCTCCGGCCATGTATGGATGGAGATATGCGACTCCGCTATTACCACCACCCCGCTCACCCCCTGCGGACTGAACCGGTGGAAGGATTCTCCCAGCACCTCCGCTCCGCAGTCTATCGCCGCTTTCAGCATTACCTCGCGGATGAGGTCCAGGTCGTTCAAAGACTCCCGGTTACAGTCGTGCATCTCTACAAGTATGTGTCTTCCTAGCGCATTCAATCACTTGCCCCCCTTTAAATTTTATTCCCGTAAATTCCCCCGCAGTACGGGTCACCGCAGCCAAAATGTTAGATGTTATAATGTCTTATTCTCTCAATCAAGGTTTTACCAAATAAAAATTCCCAGAGCAATAAAAACCACCCCAGGAACCTGCCCGACCTTATCTCTCGTTCAAAAGCCGGGTACATCGTTTAATACCGTTGGTGCCTAAGCCGGTATGTTTATAAATCCCCTTTCCTGTTAGCCGAATACTTTCATGTCCAGGTTCTGTTTCACTGTTTCGGCCAGTTTTTCCAGCTTCTTTTCGCTGTCTAGCCCCGTCTTTGTCAAAGCATTTTCGATGTTAGCAATAATATCGTTAACGTTAGTTTCAGTGCTGATAATGGGTACCCCCCTGCTTTCCGCCTTATAGAGGACGCCGTATGACGGCGGTATTTTACCGCCGCTTAAAACCAGGCAGTTCGTCGGGGTTTCCAGCGCCGCCAGTTGCATATCCAGCCGTTCGCTCCGGATTACCACGGCTTTGTTTTTCTTGCGCCCGAAGTAGTCCAGCCCCGAGCCTACTACCATCGCTCCCAGCATGAAGTTTTCCACCAGTTCCCCGGACTTTTCTTTATGGTTGAGTATCTTGCCTCCGATACATTCCGCCAGCTCGCCCACCGTTATGGCCAGCAGCACTCGATTTTCCGGGATTACCCCCAGCACTTTAATCCCTTCCGCCCCAAATTTCGCCGCTGCTTCTTCTTTAACGCGCTTTAAAAGACCCTGCGGGACTTTGTTAATGATTACCCCCATTAAGCTCCCGCCGAATCCCTTATATAGGCTGATGGATTTCATAGGTTGGTTGGTATAAGCGTCTATCGCGATGACTCTAGCCTTCATCTCTTTCGCCGCTTCGTAAACTTCCTTGCTGGCGTCATCGCTCGTTTTCTTGCCGAGTCTTGCTTCGGCCAGGACAATATCTCTGCCTTTTAACGGGTTGGATTCATTAGCGATAATCTCCAGCCCGGGTATCTTCTTCATCAAGTTGGTATCATCGTCGTTTCCTGCGGACTGAAGTTTTAAATATCCCACCTTTTTCCCGGCATTCAGCAGATTAATCGCCAGGCCGGCGCAGATAGCAGTCTTGCCCGCCGCTTCACCCGCGGCGACGATATATATTTCGCCCAACTTTAGCTCCGTCTTTTTTAGATTAAATTCAGTTAATATATTATAATCCTTTAAGCGGGATACGTAAAGAGGTATAATCTAGAAAAGTCCGTTTGTTTTATAGTAAAAAAAATACACCTATGAAAGAGATGCTTTCCGTTATCATACCCACTTATAACGAAAAGGATAACATTACTCCTCTCGTCGAAAGAATCCATCAGACTTTAGCCGGCCGCGACTATGAAATTATATTCGTGGACGATAACAGCACGGACGGCACC
This sequence comes from uncultured Dehalococcoidaceae bacterium, assembly GCA_964353385.1. Classification (GTDB taxonomy): domain Bacteria; phylum Chloroflexota; class Dehalococcoidia; order Dehalococcoidales; family RBG-16-60-22; genus RBG-13-51-18. The sequence continues at coordinate 9,286 of CAYGVP010000008.1, read as the reverse complement.
ATTGATATAGCCGAAGGTTTGGCGACGCGTTATCCGGTAAAAATATTCATCCGCCGCGAAGAAAAAGGCCTTGCCACCGCCGTGATTCACGGAATCAAACAGGCATCCGGCAATATTATCGGCGTTATGGATGCGGACCTGCAGCATCCGCCGGAAGTGCTGTCCGATTTGCTTAAAGCGATGGAAGGCGGGGCGGACATAGTGTTCGCTTCCCGCTATGTGCCCGGCGGCGGTAGCCGGGGTTTTAGCCTATCACGTCAAATTATTTCTAAGGTTGCCGCGATGATTTCTCATGTTCTCCTGCCATCGTCGCGCCGGGTAAAAGACCCGCTCACCGGCTTTTTTGTATTCCGGCGGGAAAAAGTTGATGCCGCTAAACTAAAGCCGCAGGGCTATAAGATATCGCTGGAAGTCTTGCTTGTCGGTGATTTTAAAAGCGTCAAGGAAGTCCCCTTTATTTTTGAAGAAAGAGGTGCCGGACAGAGCAAACTGCGGCCGCAGCAGCAAATCGACTACCTGAAACACATCTTCAGTCTTATGGCGCGCACCGGCGAACTGGCGATGTTCATCAAGTTTATCGCCGTGGGTTTGAGTGGCGTTGTCGTCAACATAGGCGTGTACTGGCTGTTGACCAGGTTCGGCGGTATGGCCGCCTATGAAAATTGGGCAGTCGCCATCGGCATCGAGGTCTCCATCATCACCAATTTCCTGCTTAATGATTTCTTTACCTTCGCCGGGCGGCGCAAGGGCAAGTCTTTCCTGGGGCGTCTTCTTAAGTTCAACATTATCTGCCTTGTCGGGGCAGGTATCCAGGAGGGCATATTCTCGCTCTTTTACTATTCCTTCGGGGTGTACGACCTGCTATCCAATTTCATCGGTATCGTCGTGGCATTCTTATGGAACTATTTCATTAATAGAAACTGGACATGGAAATAAAAAAAGTAAGACATAAGCTCTACCGATTTTATAAGTGGCAATACTTCTGGCTTTTTCTTATTGTCCTTGCTACTTTCATTATGCATTTATGCATCATTACCAGTCCCTCCGAACCTTTTTTTGATGAAATCCACTATGTCAATGACGCCCGGAACATCATCATCAGTAACGAAACGGTGCGCGCCGAACACCCGCCTCTGGGCAAGCTCTTTCTTATGGCGGAAGAGTATATCTTCAACGGGTTTAAATCGCCCCAAGAAAATACAGGAACAATGACGCTGCAAGACGTTGACAGTGTCAGCACCGTAATCGATGTGAGTGATGCCTCAGTATTTAGCGTCGGCGAGACAATAAGAACCAATACGGAACACATGTATATCGAGAGCATCGATACATCGCTTAATAAGATCACCGTCAAACGCGCATATGGTACTCCTGCTACCAGACACGACGCACAACAAGAGATTTACGTGTTCGACGATAATCCCTGGTGCTGGCGGGTTTTCCCCATCCTTTTCGGTACCGCTATTATCGTGATGTTTTATTTCCTCTGCCGCCGGTTCAATATGTCGCCGACCGCCTCCAATATCGCCACCTTCTTGCTCGCTTTTGAGAATATGACCTTCGTTCAGGCCAGCGTCGCCATGCTGGATGTCTATTATCTGGCATTCATGATGGCGGCGTTTTTACTCTACGCCTGCCGCAAATACATTTCTTCGGGAATTGCAATCGGCTTAAGCGCCCTGTCCAAGCTTAACGGCCTGCTGACTTTGCCGGCCATCGGAATTCACTGGATTTTTTCCCGGCGGCCCCGCTCCTGGTGGTTCTTACTGCTAATTTTATTCGCCATTCTCTCATTCGTGGAGCTGATGATTCTCTTCGATTTTGCCATCACCCGCAATTTTTCTTCCCTGTGGGACCCGATTCACCGGATTAGAGAGATGGAGTCCCTTAGCAGCAGCCTTACCTTCTCTACTGTCAGCCATCCCGCCGCCTCCCATCCCTGGGAATGGGTGATTCGTTATATACCGATGGCTTACTGGTATACGCCCCATTATACCAGCGCCATCAGCTTTACCATCTGGGCGATGATTATCCCCACCTTTATCTACATGCTCTGGCGGGCGATAAGGGGCAGCGAAGCGGGGCTGTTCGGCGTCGCCTGGTTCGCCAGCACTTACCTGATATGGATACCTGCTACTCTGATTACCGATAGAGTTTCCTATATCTTCTATTTTTATGCCACCATCGGTTCAATCTGCCTCGGGCTGGGCCTGGCTTTATCCCAACTGCTCGATTATTTCCGCAACGGCAAGACCACCTGGCTTAAAAGGGCGGCACTTATTATTTTTATTGTCTTTATTGCGGCGCACCTGATATCCTTTATCATTCTCTCACCTGTCGTCCCCTATGATTTCGGTAAATTAATCGGCATTACTCCCCAAGGTTAAAGCCACATTTGTCTATGAAGGAATGATGGTAATGGAAGATAAAAGCGGAAAGGAAGTCCCAAAATGGAAGATAAAATCGGAAAGGAAATCCCAAAAGAGAAATCATTAATAAAGGACATAAGTTTCTGTGGTGTTGCCGATGGTTCAAATACCTCGGTGGTCGATGTCAAAAACGGGAGAATAGTCAGGATTAGACCATTACACTACGATTGGAAGTACAAACCCGAGGAAATTAATCCCTGGAAGATTGAGGCGAGAGGCAAATTATTTGAACCAAGCATGAAGACGCTGATACCCCCCATTACTTTATCCTACAAGAAGCGTTGTTATTCTCCCAACAGGATAAGATATCCCTTGAAGAGAGTTGATTGGGACCCTAATGGTAACAGAAATATAGAAAACAGGGGGAAGAGCCGCTACGTAAGGATTTCCTGGGACGAGGCGCTGGAGATAATAGCCGGCGAGATAAAGCGGGTAAAGGAAAAATACGGGACAACGGCGATACTTTATCAGTCGGACCAGCACGGAGAGAACAAGGTTGTTCATGGTCCCCATGGGTGTGCCAGGAAGCTTCTCAGGCTCCTGGGAGGTTACACACTGCAAGTAAGGAATCCGGATAGTTGGGAAGGATGGACTTGGGGCGCCAAACATGTATGGGGATGCCAGCCTGTAGGTCAGCAGGTGCCTCAAACTAATAACATTCCTGATATTGCCGAAAATACCGAGCTTCTTTTGTTCTGGGGATGCGACCAGGAGACCACACCCTGGGGATGGTCGGGTCAGTTGCCAAGTCGATTTAGCTACTGGTTCACCGAACTCGGCATAAAACAGATATATATCGCCCCCGACCTTAATTATGCCGCCGCTGTCCACGCCGATAAATGGATTCCCGTGCTGCCTAATACAGATGCCGCACTATACCTGGGTATAGCTTATGTCTGGATTACCCAGGGGACTTATGACAAACAATACGTTGCAACACACGTGGTTGGCTTTGACAAGTTTGAGGAATACGTTCTCGGCAAGGAAGACGGGGTTCACAAGACACCAAAATGGGCTGAAGAGATAACCGGCGTCCCGGCGAGGATTATTAAAGCATTAGCCAGGGAGTGGGCATCCAAGAGAACGTCAGTAGTCATTGGTAATGGCGGGCCCGGCATCAGGGGTCCATATTCATCTGAACCAGCCAGGCTGCAGGTCCTGCTACTGGGGATGCAGGGCTTAGGAAAACCGGGAGCTAACCAGGTTAAGATGATTGAATGGGGTCTTTTTGATACGAAGGAGCAAGTGGCTGTGCCCAGACCGATGTTACTCCCCAACCTGAAAGCTGCCTATCATGGTGGGTCTCCGGCGGATACCAATACCCCTTTTATTCCCAAGACCCTCATTCATGAAGCCATACTTAATCCGCCAATCACCTGGTATGGCAACGAGTCAGAGTTGCCACCAAGGGAAAATCAATTCGTGAAATACCAATATCCGATGGAAGGTTGCTCCGAAATACACATGATATGGACTGATTCGCCCTGCTGGATAACGTGCTGGAATGATGGGAACAGGCTGATGAGGGCCTTTCGAGACCCGAAGATAGAATTCATTTTAGCCCAGCACCCCTGGCTGGAGAACGATTGCCTATTTGCCGATATCATCTTGCCCGTTAACACAATATTTGAGGAGGATGATATCGGGGCAGATATCTTCGGCGGACAATTCTGCCTCGTTTTCCCTCAGAAAAAATGCGTCGAATCCATAGGCGAGTCCATAAGCGATTACGAGATAGTTTGCCTAATAGCTGATAAGCTGGGACTGCTGAAAGAATACACGGAGGGCAGGACGGTTGAGGAATGGATAAGATATGGTTTCGAACACTCACGCGTGCAGAATATGATTAGCTGGGAAGAAATTAATGAAAAGGGATATTTCATCGTCCCAACCGACCCAAACTGGAAACAATACCCCGCCGGCTTAAGGGGGTTCTACGAGAATCCGGAAAAAAATCCCTTGAGCACGCCGACGGGTAAGTTAGAGTTTGAATCTGTGGGACTGAAAAAACACTTCCCTGACGATGATGAGAGACCACCCGTGCCCCACTGGATTCCCTATGGTGAGTCACACCAGGAAAGTCTTATGCACCCAAGAGCCAAAAAATACCCTTTGCTTATCTGTTCCAACCACCCGAGATGGGGAGTGCATGCCAATCACGAAGATATATCATGGCTAAGGGAAATCCCGACGTGCAAGGTCAGGGGTCCGGACGGATATCAATATCAGCCCGTGTGGATCAATCCGGTAGATGCCGCCAAGAGGGGAATCAAACATGGAGACGTAGTAAAGATATATAACGAAAGAGGGGCTGTACTCGGCGGTGCCTACGTGACGGAGAGAATAATGCCCGGGGCCGTAAGCCAGGACCATGGGGCAAAGTATGACCCGATAATCCCCGGAGAGCTTGACAGGGGCGGAGCCATTGACACCATAGCTCCACACAAAACAACCTCCAGAAATGCGGTAGGCATGGTGGTGAGCGGATTCCTGGTTGAAGTGGAGGCGGTCAACATGGACGACTTGCGGAGACAATACCCCGAAGCCTTTGAGAGACCCTACGACCCTGCCGCGGGCACATGTCTTGAGTCTTTCGTTATCCCACCTTTTAGCGAGTCAGATACTCATCCAGACGTTTGTCCCACTTTGTAAAAGGGGAAATTCTAACAGCAGCCGGCCCATAATCCGGGGCAGGGCCAATATTGGTATAAACAAACAGGCCGGCGAAAATTTTATCTCACCAGCCTGTTTTTGTCCGAATTTTTTAACGATTAGCTTCGGTTAGCTCTGATTTTATTGAAACACTCGCTGCAATATACCGGTCTGCCTTCACGCGGTTCAAAAGGTACTTCTGTTTCTTTGCCGCATTCGGCGCAAACGGCGGAGAACATCTGACGATTTCTCGCGCCGCCCGTGCGTTCGGCTTTCCTTGCCTGCCGGCAAGTGGGACAACGTTTGGGTTCGTTGGTATAACCTTTGGACTGGAAGAACTCCTGCTCGGCAGAAGTGAAGGTAAACGAGTTAGCACAGTCGGAACACTGCAGTGTCTTGTCTTGAAAAGCCACGGATGACCTCCTTTCTTAAATTAGTTGGTTAGAGCTAAGGTCATCCGTAACCATGTCGAGAATAAGAAGTATGTTTTGCATGTGATACCCTAGACAGAAAACCACCAGACGCTATTATATAACGAATAAACGGGTTTGGCAATAGCTTTAAGAAGAATTTTTTAGTTTAGATATTCAAATCGCGCGGGACGGCGCGGCATTTTTCCGCAATGATGATGGCATTAATGGCCTGGATAGCGCCCTGGATTTCATCATGACGGTTAACGACAACATAGTCGAATAGCGGGATGCTATCCAGCTCTTTAACGGCGGTTTTCAAGCGGAGTTCGAGTTCTGCCGATGACTCCGTGCGGCGCTTGTGTAGTCGGTCCTCCAGTTCATCCAGTGTTGAAGTTACCAGGAAGATGAGCACCGCCCCGGGAACATTTTTTTTGATGGTGGCGGCGCCCTGGACATCTATTTTCACGATTACATCCTGACCGCGCCGTAGCGCTTGCCGGACCGGCTCCCGCGGTATGCCGTAGCTGTTGCCGTAAACGGTAGCCCATTCCAGCAGCTCATCGGCGTCAATCATCCTCTGGAATTTCTCCGCGGATACAAAGTAATAATCGGCGCCTTCCTTTTCACTAGCGCGGCGTAAACGGGTGGTGGCGGAAACGCTAAAAAAGGCGGGTAGTCCCATTTTTTTTAAATCGGCCAAAACTGTGTCCTTGCCGACCCCCGAAAGGCCGGAGAGGACGATGAGGAGGGGTTTAGCGGGCGGAGTAAGCGGGGAATGACGTTCACGGCTCATCAGCAACATCACTCTGGTCTTGCTTGGATAGAATGCCGGGTCTAATTGACTGGAAGCGGCTGGAGATAGTTTCCGGGGCGAGCGCCGCGAGGACGATATGACCGCTATCGGTAAAGATAACGGCTTTAGTCCTTCTGCCGCTGGTCATATCAATTACTTTGCCGTTGTTTTTGCCGTCGTGAATAATACGCTTGGTAGGGGCGGAATTGGGGGAGGCTATGGCGATGGCCCTATTCATTGCCAGAATGTTGCCGAATCCAATGTGAACCAGTTCGATACTCATATAGTCACCTCGCAATATTCATAGGGCCGAAGGCCTTAAGATGATACATCAGTATATAGAGAAATAGCCTTGCGGGAAAAGCCCTCCAATAACCTAGCACTTGTCCGCAGGCTTGTCAAGGGCAAGAAACAGAGGAAATGAGAGTTTTATGAGAAAATGCCGGCAGTTTTTAGTAGGCTCTTAAATATGGTCCTTATGATTGTTACAGACTCTTGACAGTTGAAAATAACAGGAGTACACTAACTAACCTCGATTATGTGAAATGATTTGAAATATAAGGTGTAACGCGGGAGCCGAGAGATGAAATAGGGGGACGCTGGTGTTGCAGATTTAAAGCAATCACTGGCGTCTTTTTATTTTAAAAGGAAGTAAAAGAGACCACAGCTAATATGCCAGTAACATTGTGTAAACTCTTTTAAGGAGATGACTATGAAAGTTGCAGCTAAAGTATTGGGCGTGCTAATGGTTCTTCTTCTTATCTCGCTAGCGGTGGCGGGGTGCACCGGACCTCAAGGTCCCAAGGGTGATCAAGGGCCTACTGGTCCAACCGGATCCCCGGGAACAACTGGAGCAACTGGAGCAACCGGCGCTCAAGGGCCTACTGGTCCAACCGGATCCCCGGGAACAACTGGAGCAACTGGAGCAACCGGCGCTCAAGGAATCCAGGGACCGGCAGGCACTTTTCTTAACTTCCTGCAGGTAGCGCTGAAACGCTGGTACCAGGCGAACCAGGTTACCACCAACTTTACCGTGGAAGAAAAACCCCACTGCATTGTCTGGGACCGTATCGATGTCTGGGTGACAAACGCCGCCAGCAACAGCGTAATCAGACTTAAGACAAGCGACGGCTTTCAGTTAGGCAGATACCGTGTGGGTAACTGGCCTCTCGGCATCGCTTATGATGGCGCCGATATCTGGGTGGCGAACTATAATGACAACACTGTCACTACATTTAGGGCAAGGGATAGTAGTGTAAATGCAACCCTTAACTTGGGCCTTGGTCCCACGGGCGTTTACTTTGACGGTAGATACGTTTGGGTGTCAAACTCCAATGATACCACCGTCTGGAAAATCCGGGCGAGCGACAATGTAACGGAAGCTATCTATGACGTCGGTCTATATCCTGTTGGTATGACCTACGATGGCGCCAATCTCTGGGTAGCAATCTCCGGTAATAATAGCGTCGTCAAACTCCGAGTAAGTGACGGCATAATAGTAGGCATCTACCCTGTGGGCATCAGTCCCCAAGCCGTTGCTTACGATGGTGAGTATATCTGGGTAGCCAACCGGGGCAGTGATTCCGTCACCAAACTGCGAGCGAGCGACGGCACAAAGATAGGCGAATACTCTACGCGGGGCGATATGGGCGATGTAAACCGCAAAGCGCCCTGTTGCATTGTTTTCGATGGCCAATATATCTGGGTGTCAAACACTGGCAGCAACACTGTTGCCAAATTCAGAGCTAGCGATAGTCTATTTATAGACACATACTACGCAGGGCCAGGGCCGATGGGTCTTTGCTTTGACGGTGCCAATATCTGGGTGACAGACGTAGATATTTATGATAATAGTCATTACGTTACCAAGCTGTGAAATAATTGGCATAGAACACTATCACAATGAACGGAAACTCATAATGTGATGACGGTGGTGTAAAGCTATACACTATGCCGTCATCGTCGGCAAGCATGTTATTAACGCAATGCGCCGCGGCAGGAACATATGTAATTCCGCAATGCAGACACTGTAACGGTAGATAACACCGCTGGTGGAGAAAAGGTATCATGCAAGATTCTACACTATCTATCATGAAATTAGGGATTAAGCCCCCTTTTATTATGCCGGATAATATGCTAAAATATATTCTGTAGCTTGAAAAGAGCCTTTAACAATCGCATAATACCAATTTAGAGAACGAGTCTCTTGGTGGTTAGAGCAGGGTGGTCCCACCCGTTCCCATCCCGAACACGGAAGTGAAACGCCCTAGCGCAGACGATACTGAGGGGGCAACCCCTTGCGGAAAATATGCCACTGCCAGGAGGCTTTTCTTTTTCCCTCACCTTTTTTAAGCGGGGTATCAAAGAGGGGTGAGGCATCAACTAACAACCAAATATTAAAAATACCCAAACAAACATACTTTTACGTATAAACCCCTGCTCCTATAGGCAGTTATCCCTATTGCTTTACCAGTTTCTATATTATAATATTAGAATTAGAAGGTTAATCATCCGGACCAAGTAACACAGGGATACAATATGGCCAGCAGATTTGAGAAGTTTTCAGAAAGAGCCCGCCGCGTCCTCACCATAGCCCAGGAAGAAGCACGTAATCTTAACCATAACTACATAGGCACGGAGCATATTTTACTGGGTCTGGTGCGGGAGGACGAGTGCGTGGCGGCCAAAACTTTGATGAACCTGGGTATCGGGTTGAGCAAAGTCCGCTCGGCAGTTGAATTCATTATCGGGCGGGGCGAAAAACAAAGCACCGGCGAGACAGGACTGACTCCAAGAGCGAAAAAGGTCATCGAGCTTGCGATAGACGAAGCCCGCCAGATGGGGCATAACTATATAGGTACAGAACACCTGCTGCTGGGTCTGCTGCGGGAGGGGGAGTGGGTGGCGTCGAGCGTGCTGGACAGCGTCGGCATTACGCTGGAGCGGGCGCGCGCTGAAGTGACCCATATGCTAACCCAGGGCGGGCCCAAGGCCAGACT
>CAYGVP010000007.1:0-21988 GCA_964353385.1 uncultured Dehalococcoidaceae bacterium | reverse complement strand
TGGTACGTGTTCAACTCGGTGAAAAGACCACCCATTGTCTGGGAGCCGGCGGCGATCCAATTATCGGGCATAAAGCCGCCGAGGAGAGCCGTGAATCCATTGCCGAAGTGATAACCGGAGCCGATATGGTCTTTATAACTGCCGGCATGGGCGGCGGCACAGGCACCGGCTCGGTATCAATTATCGCGGAGATGGCCAAGAAATCCCATGCGCTTACGATTGCCATCGTAACCAAACCGTTCTCTTTTGAAGGCGCTCACCGTGCCAAGAATGCCGAAGACGGCATTAGAGCACTGATGGATAATGTAGATACCTTAATCATAATACCCAACGACCGATTGCTTGAACTCTGCGACCAGAAAACGAGTGTCGATGGCGCTTTTAGAATGGCCGACGAGGTGCTGCATCAGGGCGTGCAGGCAATTGCAGAGGTGATTACTGTTCCCGGACTTATCAACCTGGACTTTGCAGATGTCCGGACAATAATGAAAGACGCCGGGCCGGCCTGGATGTCTATCGGGCGGGGGACGGGACAAAACCGGGCGGTAGAAGCCGCCAAGCAAGCTCTGTCCAGTCCTTTGCTTGATGTATCCATGCAGGGGGCCAAGGGCGTGCTCTTCAATATTGCCGGCAGCAACTTGGCTCTGTATGAAGTGAATAATGCGGCCGAGGTTATCCGCCAGGCAGTCGACCCGCAGGCTAACGTTATTTTCGGGGTAGTTATGGACCCCAATATGGGTAACGATGTCAGGCTTACTCTGATTGCTACCGGTTTCCATACGAGAGAAGAAATGGCCGGCAGTGATAAAGAAAAGGAATTGACACGCATTCTTAAAGGGATACGCGATGATGAGCTTGATGCACCTTCATATTTGCGACAGAAACAGGCTTATAAATCAACACGCGTTCCTTCGGGCAGAAATAACTAATTCCGAGAAGGTAAACTTGAGAAACGAAAGGAGCCTTAGATGACTGTCTCCGGGGTTATAAAAAATGATAACCGTTCATATATTGAGCCTATGATGAAGAAATTCGTTAGAAATCATAGTTGCCTAGGACTGCTACGGTTTTTCGCCTCTCATCCAAACGGCAGGTTCAGTAAATTAGCCGTCGTTCATGCTATCGACGATGAATGCAACAGGCTTGAAATGGACCAAGCCTTGGAGGAGATGGTCGCGGAAAAGATTCTTGATATTGTAAGAGAAAATAGTATTGTTTATTATACGCTGACTAAAGAAGAGGTATTGCGCCGTCTGGTGCTAAATATGGCACTCTTTGAATGGCGCGACTGGCAGCTGATGCTGGCACATAATTAGCTCCAGTAAAACCACGTTTTTGTTACCAGCTTCAAAGGAATGTAAATTAGTAATCGATAAGCTGATTAAGCTATAATAAAAAGAGAAAAAGAAGCTGGTAAAGGACAAGGAAAATGGGAAGAAAAGCTGAAAAACAAGCACAACGCAGAAGTTATAAAGAAGCTTTTAAGCATGTTAAGCACGGCCACGGTACGCGTGCTGTTAGAAAGAAACAGGAATCGGCTCTGGGCAGATAATTAGACTGAATATCAGGGCCTCTTTCCCGGAAGGGAGTAAATATCATGACAACCGGAGTTGTAAGACGTTTGGTTGGCGAACATGGGTATGGTTTTGTATCCAGCACCGCTGGTAGAGATATATTTTTCCATTACAGTCAGCTACAGGGCATAAAATTCCAATCGCTAAAAGAGGGGCAGAGCTTGGTGTATAAGGTGGGACTGGGCGAGAAGGGGTTTGTAGCTAAAGAAATCAAGCCGGTGCAGGATTAAGTAAAAGATTATGGCGTCCCTGGAGGGACTCGAACCCACGACCTACTGCTTAGAAGGCAGCCGCTCTATCCTGCTGAGCTACAGGGACATAATCTGTTTCTCTAAAAATGTAGCATGAATTGAGATTGGCGGTCAATATACTAGCGGAATCTTAGCTTTCACCTAAATTTATTTAGAGCTATCAGAACGCATGTGTTTGATGTGCCTATAGACATATAAACCAATCAAAATTACGATAATAGCGATAATTATCGGGTCGAAGGGGCGCATAGCGCTGCGCAAGTCCTCCCAGTGCTCACCCAGCAGGTAGCCGCCATAAGCCAGCCCGGTGCTCCAGATAAACGAGCCGGTAAACGTATATATAAGGAACTTGAACATATTCATCCTGGCGATACCCGCCGGCAGGCTGATATAGGTACGCACTACCGGCAGCAGGCGTCCTATGAATACCGCCAGACTGCCGCGGCGATAAAACCATCGGTCGGCGATATCCAGGTCGTGCTGGGAAACGAGGATATAGCGGCCGTATTTATTCAGCAGCGGGCGGCCGGCCCACATGCCGACATAATAAGCGATGACTGACCCGGCGGTATTACCGATAGCCCCGAAGGCGCCGGCTATAAAAACATACCAGACGGATAGTGATTGCTCTTTGATAAGCATCCAGCCGGCCAGCGGCATAATAAGCTCGCTGGGAAAAGGGATGCAGGCGCTTTCTACCGCCATGAGAAGCATTACGCCCGGCCACTGCATAAAAATATAAAGGGAAGCGATGATGTCTAGAAGCCAATGCTCAAGAGATGTCACGCTGCGAGTGTAACAAAACTGCAGCCGCAGCGTCAAGCTGGCTTCAGGGTATGCTTTTATTCAAGTCTGTTAGCTTGACAATCGTTCGTCTGCAGGGCTACTATTTTAATTGAAAGCTTTTTTCATAATTTAAATTTACCATGCCGAAAATACTGAATAAAATCGATAGTCCCGCTGATTTGAAAGAATTACCGCTGGCGGTGCTTGATGACCTGGCGGCCGAATTAAGACAGGAAATTATCAACACGGTAGCCATTACCGGCGGTCATCTGGCTTCCAACCTCGGTGTTGTAGAACTCACGATTGCCCTACACCGGGTATTCGATAGTCCTAAGGACAAGATAATCTGGGATGTAGGTCACCAGAGCTATGTCCATAAGTTATTGACCGGACGTAAAAACAGGTTCAATACCCTGCGTCAGTACGGGGGGATATCCGGCTTTACGTGCCGCGATGAAAGCGAGCATGACCCCTTCGGGGCGGGACACGCCAGCACATCCATTTCTGCCGCCATGGGGATGGTCGTTGCCCGTGACCTCGCCGGTGAAGATTATAATGTCGTGGCAGTCATCGGCGACGGCGCCATTACAGCGGGGATGTCCTTTGAGGCACTTAACCAGGCAGGTCACCTAGGCTCCCGACTGATTGTGGTACTTAATGATAACGGCATGTCGATTTCGCCTACGGTGGGTGCGCTAGCGAAGCTGTTGAGTCGAGTAAGGTTGAATAGACCTTTACGCAAAGTTGAAACAAGAAGCAAGAAAATCCTCGCAGCTTTTCCTTTAGGCACCAAGTTAGCTAACTTCGGTCAATTCGTAGTCGATAAGTTTAAAGGTTTGTTTATGCCGACACCTCTATGGGAAGCACTCGGTTTTACTTATATCGGCCCTATCGACGGGCATAGCATTCGCGACCTAGAGCATTTCCTTACCCAAGTTAAAAACACCAGCCGCAAACCAACCCTCGTGCACGTGGTCACGACCAAGGGAAAAGGCCATTCTCCGGCAGAAGACGACGCCGTTTATTTCCACGGTGTTGCGGCAAAAAACGGCAGCAGTAACAATGGCGCACCAACCTACAGCGAGGTTTTTGCCCAGACTATGCTTCGCCTGGCCCGTGAAGAGCCGAAACTGGTAGTTATCACACCGGCTATGCCAGAGGGCAATTGCCTGAATATCGTCGAAGCCGAGTTCCCGAAGCGTGTCTTCGATGTGGGCATTTGCGAACAACATGCGGTAACTTTTGCCGCAGGACTAGCGACCCAGGGCTATATACCAGTCGTGGCTATTTATTCAACTTTTTTACAGCGTGCCTTCGACCAGGTAATACATGATGTATGCCTCCAGAACCTGCCAGTAGTCTTCGCCATCGACCGAGGAGGCATCGTCGGTGATGACGGCAAGACGCACCAGGGCACATTCGATATATCATATCTCACTCTTATTCCCAATATGGTTGTCGCGGCTCCCAAAGACGAAAACGAATTGCAGCACCTGCTGTATACCGCTGTGAAATCAGGGCGACCTATGGCGGTACGCTACCCGCGTGGCAACGGCTTGGGGGTGCAGCTGGATACTGTACTGCATGAGATTCCTTTAGGTAAAAGTGAAGTAGTCAGGAATGGAGAGGATGTGGCTATTATATCTTTGGGCTCGTCGGTAGCCCCGGCAATAGAGGCAGCGCATCAACTGGCAAAGAAGGGTATCCAGGCGGCGGTGGTTAACGCCCGCTTTGCCAAGCCCCTGGATAAAGCCCTTATCACCGACCTTGCCAATCGTGTTAAGAACATCGTCACCGTTGAAGAAAACGTATTGAACGGCGGCTTCGGCGAAAGCGTGATTAAATTACTGGGAGAGTCCGGATTTTGTGATACTAGAATAAAAAATATCGGTATCCCGGATGAGTTCGTCGAGCAGGGCACGCAGGCTATATTACGCGCCAAATACGGTCTGGATGCCAAGGGAATTGTCCTGCAAGTTATAGAGATGATATCACCCCGCACAGCGTCGGGTTTTCCTTTAAGCATTAATAATAAAACCAAAACTGCCTAGCAAGGTAGGGGGATAGCCACAGCTTGATACGTAAATTTGTAATCTGTATAATAACACAGAAAGCTGATGTCGACTGTGTGAAGCGATGCGATATATCAGGTAGCCGGGTGGGCGCCTGATATTTTCTTTTTGGAACTTGGTTTTTTGGAGTCATGAATCGATGAAGAAGATGACCGTAAGGGACATTGAAGTTACCGGCCGACGAGTACTCGTCCGGGTGGACTTTAATGTACCGCTGGATATCAAAACTGGTACCATAACAGATGACAGCCGCATTCGCGCCTCGATACCTACAATAAAATACCTTATCGAACGAAACGCTAAAGTTATTTTACTTTCGCACCTGGGCAGGCCCCAGGGAAAAGTCGTTGATGACATGCGGCTGGCACCGATAGCCAAGCGTCTTTCCGAGATTCTGGGAAAGAAGGTAAATACCGCGCCGGACTGCGTTGGGCCAGAAGCGGAAAAAGCTGTAGCGTCTCTCAAGGCAGGGGATATCCTGATGCTGGAAAACCTCCGCTTCCATCTCAAGGAGGAAAAAGGCGATGAGGGCTTCGCCAGAGCTTTAGCCAGCCTCGGAGATGTCTATGTCAACGATGCCTTCGGGACGGCGCACCGCGCACATGCATCGACATCCGTGATAGCCAAATATCTACCTGCCGTAGCCGGGTTCCTGCTGGAAAAGGAAATAGATACCCTCAGCGGTCTGCTGGAGAACCCGGCACATCCATTTACGGCGCTCTTCGGTGGGGCAAAGGTTAGCGATAAAGTTGCCATGCTGAAAAATATCATGGATAAGGTTGACTGCCTTTTAATCGGCGGTGGCATGGCGGCTACGTTCTTAAAAGCTAAATCGTTTGGAGTTGGGACTTCACCAGTCGAGACCGACATTATCAATATCGCTGCAGAACTGATCAAAGCTATTGAAAAGAATCATGTTTGTCTTCACCTGCCGGTAGATGTCATGGTCGCCGATAAAATCGATAGCAGCGTTACGGGTGAAGTCGTCCCAGTCGACGCTGTTCCGCCGGATAAAATGATTGTCGATATCGGTCCCAGGACCATCGAATTGTTCAGTAAAGAGTTAGGGAAAAGTCGGACGGTCTTCTGGAACGGCCCAATGGGCGTTGAAGAGATACCGCAGTTTGCTAGAGGTACGCATACGCTGGCAAAACTACTACCCCATCTTAAAGCCAAGACCATCGTGGGCGGCGGCTCTACTGCCGAGGTAATTACCGCGCTGGGCCTGGCGGATAAAATTACCTTTGTTTCTACAGGCGGCGGCGCTTCGCTGGAGTTCCTCGCCGGCGAGGCTTTACCCGGCGTTGTTGCACTACGTGATAAAATATAGTCATAAGAGACGGGAAAAATGATGATGAATCTTGAAATAATTAAAGAAATATCCATAACCTCACCGGAAAAGATAGTCATGTTGGTGCTGGACGGCCTCGGCGGCATACCGAATCCTACAACCGGCAAGACGGAACTGGAGACTGCCCGTATTCCTAACCTCGATGCTATAGCAGCTAAGGGGATATGCGGCTTATCTGACCCTATTGCCCCCGGCATTACCCCAGGCAGCGGACCCGGTCACCTGGCACTGTTCGGCTACGACCCAATAATTACTAGAATAGGGCGGGGCGCTCTGGAAGCTCTGGGTATCGATATTGAACTAGGATTAGATGATGTAGCTGCCCGCGGTAATTTCTGCACGATTGACAGTCAAGGTATCATTACCGATCGGCGGGCGGGGCGTATTTCCAGTGAAAAGTGTGCCGAACTATGTAAGCTACTCGACGGCATATCCATAAATGGAGTTGACATAAAGTTATATCCTTCCAGGGAGCACCGTTTCGTCGCGATATTCCGCGGCAAAAACCTGCAGATAGAGCTTAGCGAGTCAGACCCTTCGAGGACGGGGATAGCCCCGCTGGAGATTAAAGCCGAACATCAGTCAGCCAAGAAAACAGCAGAGGTCATTAATAAATTTATTGCAAAATCTAAAGCAATCCTAGCTTCCCACCATCCCGCGAACATGATTTTACTACGAGGCTTCGCCAAAAAGCCCAATTTACCGACGATGCAGGAGATTTATAAGCTAAATCCGCTGGCCATTACCGTTTACCCGATGTACCGCGGACTGGCGCGACTAGTAGGCATGGAGGTAGCCAAGACAGGTACGACTTTCGAAGACGAAATTAAGACTTTAAAAGAAAACTATCAAAAATACGACTTTTTCTTTGTGCATATAAAAGCGACCGATACGGCCGGTGAAGACGGCGATTTTAGCAGGAAAGTAAAAATACTAGAGCAAATCGATGCCGCCTTGCCAGCACTGACCGGCCTTAATCCGGATGTCTTGGTAATTACCGGCGACCATGCGACGCCGGCGGTATATGGCGGCCACAGCTGGCATCCTGTGCCTGTGGCAATATGCTCTAAATACTGCCGAACCGATAGTGTCAAAGAGTTCTCCGAAAAGGCTTTTCTGGCCGGCGGCCTGGGCAGAATTCACGCTACGGACATTATGCCCCTGGCAATGGCTAACGCCGGGAAATTGACCAAATTCGGAGCATAGGAGATAGAGATATGTCACGCACACCGCTGATTGCAGGAAACTGGAAAATGAATACCAAGGTCGAGGAAGCCGTAACCCTGATTAAGAGCATGCAGTCCTCCCTCCATAAAATACAGGGTGTGGAGAAAGTAATCTGCCCGCCCTTCGTTTCCTTAGCAGTGGCCAGAGCTATTGTCAAAGGCAGCAGCGTCAAGCTAGGCGCCCAGAATGTTTTTTATGAAGAGAAAGGCGCCTATACCGGCGAGATTTCACCGCTGATGCTGGCTGACCTCTGCGATTACGTTATCATCGGGCATTCTGAGCGCCGGCAGTATTTCGGAGAGACGGATGAAATCATTAAGAAGAAAGTGAAAGCAGCCGTTGCCGTCGGTCTAAAACCTATTTTCTGCGTCGGCGAGACCCTTGAGGAAAACGAAGCAGACCAGACCAGAGAAGTAATTGGACGTCAGCTTATGGCGGCTTCCGACAGGCTATACCTGATAAGCGGCATGGTCATCGCTTACGAACCGATATGGGCTATTGGCACCGGCAAGTCCGCAACGGCTGACGATGCTAACCGAACCATCGGCTTTATCCGCCAGTTTATTTCCCGTTTGCACGGCAACGGAATCGCCAATACCGCGCGTATCCTTTACGGAGGCAGCGTAAGCGCTACTAATATCGCCGATTTTATGCGCAAGCCGGAGATTGACGGCGCTTTAGTCGGCGGCGCGAGTTTAAGAGCCGATGAGTTCGTGAGCATCGTAAAACAGGCTTCCGAAATCAAAGGCTTGTGACCCAAGCATGAAGCGCATCATCGCTATCGTTGGTCCCACCGGTGTCGGTAAAAGCCGTTTAGCCCTGCATCTGGCAAAAACCTTTCCGGGAGAAATTATCAGCGCCGATAGTCGCCAGGTATACCGGTATATGGATATCGGCACGGCTAAGCCATCGCCGCAGGAACTTGCCGCCGTCCCGCATCATTTGATAGATATCATTAATCCCGACGATGATTTCAGCCTAGCCACATACCAAGAAATGGCACACAAAGCTATTGATGATATTAAGCGGCGTGTTCGTCTGCCGTATTTAGTCGGGGGCACCGGCCTGTACGTTAAAACCGTCCTGGAAGGGTGGCAAATACCAAGGGTTTTACCTGACCCGCAATTCAGGTATAATATAGAAAAGAGAGACAGTGATGGAAAAATCGATGAGCTATATCAGGAGCTTGTCGCTGCCGACCCCGACGCGGCAGCTAAAATTGATCGCCGCAATGTGCGCCGTGTGATTCGGGCGCTTGAAGTGTATGCCGCGACCGGGCAGGCGTTTTCCCGGCTCGGGCGTAAGACTACCCCCGCGTTTACCCCTTTTATCATCGGCTTGACTGCCGAGAGGTCAGAACTCTATCGAATTGTTGACCGACGCGTTGATAACATGATTAAGCGGGGACTCATTCATGAAGTGGAAAATCTGCTCAAGATGGGGTATGATTTGAGCTTACCATCTATGTCCGGAATCGGTTATAAGCAAATCGTTCAATTCATTAAAGGTGAGTTAACGCTCGAAGCAGCAGTACAAAAAATAAAAACGGAAACGCACCGGTTTATCCGCCACCAGTATGCGTGGTTCCGACTGACTGATAAAAATATACACTGGTTTGATATAGGGCGAACACAAAATTCAGAAATAGAAAGGACTCTGCGAGAGTTCTTAACCGAATAATAAAAACGACTGGAGTGTAAGATAACGTAATGGAATTTACCAAGATGCATGGCGCCGCCAACGATTTTGTGATGGTTGACGGACGAAAAATAAAGCGCGATTGGTCCAAGATGGCAATAACTGTTTGCGACCGGCACCTGGGCATCGGTGCAGACAGTTTGATAATACTGCTGCCTTCGGATAAAGCCGATTTCGGTATGCGCACCTTCGATACCGATGGTTCAGAGGCGGAGACATGCGGCAACGGCATCAGGTGCCTAGCCAAGTATGTCCTAGAAAAAGGGTTGGTCAGCCCTGATATTGAAGAAATGAAAATCGAGACGGTTGCTACAGTCAATAAAATAAAACTCGAGAGGAAGGGCGGCAGGGTGGTAAAATTCTGGGCTAATATGGGCAAACCAAGATTAGCCGCGGCGCAGATTCCGGTAAACTTGAAAGCGGGCAGGGGAGAGGTAATTGACATAAAGTCAATGCTTGGCTATAAAATATCCGTCGGGGGCATGAAGCTTTCCCTGAACCTCGTCTCCATGGGCAATCCTCATGCCATCCACTTTATTGATAAACCGGTAGCGGACTTCCCGATGTCCCGCATAGGTCCACAGGTAGAAAACCTGTCTATCTTTCCTAACCGGGTTAACTTTGAAGTAGCCCGTGTGCTAGATAAAAACCACATCGAGGCGCGGGTATGGGAGCGGGGCGTTGGCGAGACTTTAGCCTGCGGAAGCGGCGCCTGCGCGATAACCGTAGCATCGAAGCTAAATGGCTATACCGAATCGAAGGTAGATATAAAATTACGAGGCGGTGTTCTTAACGCCGAATGGAACGGTAACGGTGAGGTAGTGTTAGGCGGGCCGGCGGTAGTGGTTTTTGAAGGAACATGGCCAGAATGAGGTGCGATTATGAAAGCAGCCAGGCGTATCGAAGCACTAAAGCCATACCTGTTCGTAGAAATTAACAAGAAAATAGCGGAAAAGAGAGCTAAAGGCGAAGAGGTAATAAGCTTTGCAATCGGCGATCCCGATATTCCCACGCCTTCGCATATCATCGATAAACTCTGCGAAACGGCAAAAGACCCGGCCAACCACCGCTATCCGGAATCAGAAGGGCTGCCGGAACTCCATGAAGCCATCGCGGAGTGGTATAAAAAGCGCTTCAACGTCACCCTTGACGCCGCTACGGAAGTGCTGCCGCTTATTGGCTCCAAGGAGGGCATCGGGCACATCGCTTTTTGCTTTATCGACCCCGGTGATATTGCTCTGTTACCAGACCCGGCTTATCCCGTTTACTCTATCGGCACGCAACTAGCGGGGGGAAGGCCTTATTACCTGCCGCTCAAGCCAGAGAACGCTTTTCTCCCTGATTTGAAAAGCGTCAAGAGTTTTATTCTTAAGAACGCCAAGGTCTTGTGGATAAACTATCCCAACAATCCCACCGGCGCTGTTGCCGGACTAGACTTCTTTCAGCAGGTGGTCGAATTCGCCAGGCAGAATAACATCCTCGTTTGCCATGACGGCCCTTATTCGGAGGTGGCTTTCGACGATTATCAGCCGGTAAGCTTTATGCAGGTGGAAGGTGCTAAAGATGTTGGGGTGGAATTTCACTCTCTTTCCAAGACTTATAATATGACCGGCTGGCGTATCGGCATGGTAGTCGGTAATGCCGATGCTATAAAGGCTTTAAGAACGCTAAAATCCAACCTGGATTCGGGCATTCCGCAGGCGATTCAGTATATGGCCATCGATGCGCTTAACGGGCCGCAGGACTGCGTAGCGGAGCATAATGCTATTTATCAGCGCCGCCGCGACCTCATTGTCGAGGTGCTTAACAGAATCGGACTGCAGGTGACGCCGCCCAAGGCGAGTCTTTATATCTGGGCAAAAGTGCCCGAAGGCTATAATTCGGTGGACTTTACCGCTGATTTGCTTGACCAAGTCAATGTGGCGGTTACTCCAGGGGTAGGGTACGGACCCAGCGGCGAAGGCTACGTTAGATTATCCCTGACTACCCCAGATGCTTCGCTCGTTAAGGGACTATCCAGGCTTTCCGGCTGGCGGAATACCCGCAGGCTGACCAAGAAAAAATAACTTTACGTAATCGCTGATTCAGGAGAATATCATCACCAAGAATACGATTGCTACCAGGGATGAACCAGAAAAAGCCCTTTTGTTAGCTGTTTGTCAGAAGGGGAGTCGCGAAAGACAAATCGCCGCTAATTCACTTGAAGAGCTGGCATTACTGGCGGACTCCGCCGGAGCGAAAATTGTCGATAAGGTTGTACAGCAGTTACCGGCGCCTTCACATGATTGCTATGTCGGCCGGGGCAAGCTTCAGGAATTGTTAGCTTTAAAGGATAGCAAGGGCTTTAACGTACTAATTCTCGATGATGAGCTGACGCCTAACCAGCAGCAGAACCTGGAAAAAGAGCTTGATATAAAGGTCATCGACCGGGCAGCACTGATTCTGGATATTTTCGCTAAGCGCGCTCGCACACATGAAGGCCGTTTGCAGGTGGAGCTTGCCCAGCACCAGTATCTTCTCCCCAGGCTTGCAGGACAGTGGAATCACCTTGAAAGACTTGGCGGGGGTATCGGCACCCGCGGTCCCGGCGAATCGCAGCTGGAGACAGACCGCCGCCTGATACGGCGTAAAATTCAAAGACTTGAAGAGCAGACCGAGGAAATCCGACGGCGCCGCGCTTTATATCGCCGGCAGAGAGAGAAAAGCGGCATATGCGTAGTGGCATTGGTGGGGTACACCAATGCCGGTAAAAGCACCTTACTTAACGCCCTCTGTCGCGCGGATGTCCTGGTGGATGACCACCTGTTTGCCACTTTAGACCCTACCACCCGCCGCCTTAATTTACCGGATAATCGTGTTGTTCTGATGTCAGATACAGTCGGCTTTATTCGCAAGCTACCGCCGACTATAATCAATGCCTTCCGCGCCACGCTAGAAGAGCTGTCCGAAGCCAGCCTCCTGTTACATGTGGTCGACCTCTCTTCAACGGATGCGCCGGAGCAGTGCCAGACGGTGGAGAAAATCCTCGGCGAACTGGGGCTTTCAGAAAAGCCGAGAATCACGGTCTTGAATAAAATCGACCGACTGATGCCGGATGAACCGACACCGAACGGACAGAGTATAGAAAATGTCCTTGGTTCTCTCGGCCTCGCCCCAGAGGAAAGTACTGTTGTCATTTCGGCATTAAAAGGCTGGGGATTGCCCCGGCTTTTAGAAACGATTACTAAAGCGGTGGCTGGCGCAAACGTGTTTGGAACTCCAGATTAAACATGGATACCGGCTTAGTTCTCGCTATAATATCATCGGTCTGCTTTGCGGCCGGCGTTGTCCTGGTCCGGAAAACCGCCGGCGAGGCCGGTGAATCTTTCAGCGTTACGGCGATAAGCATCTTTATCGGGGTACCTTTTTTTACCATCGCTATTTTTATAAGCGGAGAGTGGACTAAACTCCAGACAATCTCCTGGCAGGCACTAGCGATGCTCTGTTCCGCCGGTGTTATCCACTTTATTTTCGGTCGGCTGCTGGGCTATAACGCTTTCCGGCTTATCGGCGCAAACCGCGCTACCGTTTACACCATGACTAACCGGTTTTACACGGTGCTTTTCGCCGTACTTTTCTTGGGAGAACCGCTGACCGTTTATGTTATCTTCGGCGTGCTATTGATGTTTGTCGGAGGGGCTTTAGTCACCGCGGAGAAAAATAGCAGCACCGGGGGGAAAAGGAAACTTTCCCGCAATGAGGTTAAAGGGATTTTGCTGGCGCTGGGCGCAGCACTTTGCTGGGGTATAACGCCGATATTAATTAAGCCCAGCATAGAAGAGATTGGCTCATCAGTGGCGGGGGCTTTTATTTCTTATGCTACCGCGGCGATAGTGATGGGGTTTCTCTTGATAAATCGACCCCGCCGGCAACAGCTGATACAGCTGCCTGTGAAAAAAAGTGTCCTCCCGATGGCGATTGCCGGAATTTTTACGGCGTCAGGACAATTATTTTATTACACCGCTTTAAGTAAAAGTCCGGCGAGCATTATTATCCCGCTGGTAAGCGTCCAGGTGATTTTTATATTTTTCTTCTCTTTAATGATAAACCGTAAAATAGAGGTTTTTACCCCCAAGGTCATCATCGGCATGGCGGCGACGCTGGCAGGGGCAGTTTTGTTGTTCCAGTAGATAGTTAATAGTTTACAGTTTACAGTTTACAGTTAACACTTCTTCTTTACCCTCCTGTTTTTCAATTTTTGAGGTTTTATAGTTAATTTGGTCGTTTATCCGTAGCTAGCACGCGCTAGAATCAAAATCTAAGCACTTTAAGAGCTTCTTGAAGGGAATTATACCTTTAGAGGGTGATTTGGGCGTCTCTTTTTCCTTAAAATTCACCGTTTTTTTAATTTTGCGGGACATTTTCATTTATTTACACCTTTTTAAAAATTCCCTGAAAAATTGCATAATAACACCCATATTTTTTTGTAGGGTGTATGCATCCAAAAATGTCAGGGACGCTGGATAATAGATTAGTATCTAATTTCATCGACCTTTTTGGACTCCTTATCTCTCTGGAAGCAGGTCCGGTAACTCCACCCGGGCCTGTTTTCTTTTTATGTGGCAATAATTGTTTTCAATTTTTTGAATATTTTTTTCTGGCGTCTTAGCTTTGATGCGAAGCTTAATTGTTTTTAATTGTTACATGTTAAGTGAGCTTTGAAAACCGGGTATTAATTTTTTAAAGTACTTAAGACGGTTAATCGGCGACGCTTTCCGCTGGTTACACAGGTGATAAGGACAAGCTAATATATATGATGTAACGAAAAGAGCAATTTATCAAGAGCATGATGTCGCTTAAACCGGCGGCAATTTCTTTGACCGGAGCAAATCGATGATAGGGATTGCCACGCTTCGCTCGCAATGACAGTGTGAGCAAAAACACCCTTAATCCCCCTTTACGAAAGGGGGAGATTGGAAAAGTGGAAAGAAGACCTCTCTTCCTAGCCCTCTCTCCGTACACAGAGAGAGGGAAACGGGGTAAGGGGGTAATCGACATAAGGGATTGACGGTTTGGGGTATAATGGGGGTATGAAGAAAAAACAGTGGGTAATTACTGGATTTATAATTATATTAGCATTTGCTCTGGTATCTTTCCTATTATTCCGCTTTTTAAATGAAAATGAAAGAGCTGCTTCTATTTATACGGCTGCTGGTACTTTAGCTCTTGCTGCCGCGACCATAATACTCGCTTTTTTTACTTGGCAAAGTGTACATAGTGCAGATGAACGAGACAGTAAGCATAGAGAAGAAGAACTTGCTAGAGAAGATAGAGACCGAAAAGAGAAATTAATAAATGAAATGATTAATTGGGCGATGGAAGTACCATTTTTTGGTTTAACAGAATATTCTAATTTATCTCCTCTATCTAATAATTTCCAGGCATTTAATAAAGAATATAATAGGATAAATTTATATGGTTTTAGAGCTATATATATGCGCGGTGATCATATAGAAAGAACATCTTGTATATTTAAACAATCATCTCTTGAAGAAGCAATAAAAAAATTGAGAATAGAAATGAACTCTTATATTAAAGAACTTGAAACTCTTACAAGCGGGGTAAAATTAGATATCAATCAAGATTTGAGAAGAAATAATTTAAATGAATATGCTACAAAAGTAATTGAAGAAGCTGCAAAAGTAAAAATTGAGGTCCTCGAACAAGTGCATAGTTTGAAATAATTCTATATATTTCTGTCAATCCTTAAAAGCCTAAAGAGAAAGATAATTTTACATAATCTTTAGTTTCGGGAAAAACATACCGGTCTCTTTAATGTATGCCTTATAGTCGTCCCCAAATCGCGCCAGCAATAGTTTTTCCTCGTACCTGGCGATGATAATAAAGAAGATAATGGCTAGAACCCATACCGCTAAAGCCGCCAGGGAAGTCCGTAACATTAAAAGCGAAAGGTAAAACAGAATTTCGCTAAGGTATATTGGGTGCCTCATTAATTTGAACGGGCCTTGCCTGATAACGACCGGCGGATCTCTTACAACGCCAAAGGCCGCCCGCATGGCGCACTGCGCCAGGTATAAAGCCGCCAACAGAATTATTATCCCCAGTAAGATTTGTACCGCCAGGGGGATATAGTCGTTGGGGAAAGCGGTAAATTTAAAGAAGAAGGAGTCGAGTATCCAGACGGCGAGAAACAGGGCAAGGATTACGATTTGTCCCGCATCGCCCCAATGATGCTCGCCGGTCATGTCCGTTCTGCCGTGCGTGTACTTCCGTTCAGTATCCGGGCACATAATGCCCCCCTCCTTCCGAGTCTATCTTTATTATGTCAACCTTATTACTCCATTATACTGGGGCGCACAATATATGTTTACGCAGACCTCCCCCACCGAGTCTGCAAGCAAACATAATATTACAACATACCCTCAAAAAATAAAAACATCAAAAGCAGTAATAGGTCTTGATATAGTTGAAGTCCCGCATTATTCAGAAGATTATTGGCCTGTACCTACACAAGCAGTTAAAAAGTTAGTTAGGGAAAGAAATAATTATACATGTCAAATCTGCGGCGAATGGTGCCACGAACATGCGATTATAGAGGGCGAGGCAAAAGAAGTGCCACCGCCAGTGCAAACTCCCCCTAAGCCCACCCAGACGCACCAGGACTCAAAACCTGACGTACAACCACCTGCACCTGATAAGAAGGTCATAGAGAAGCCGAAGCGTAATCCTGAAAGCATCCTGAAGATACCGGAACTCCAGAAGGCGTTAAAGGAAGACTTCGGGCTGGATGATAAACAGCAATTAGCAGCACTCAACATCAAATACTGGAGTGACCTTATTTTTAAACCATCGGAAGCCTATAAGATTGTTGCTGATTCCAGACCAGATTAAATAAGGGGCAGACTTAAAGAGGAATTGATGGATACCACACTTGAAACTGACGAACTAGCTATTAAAGAGTTTGAACTTGATGGATATGAAGAAGCCTTAGCCAATAATCCTGTCGCCCAAACAATCAGCTATTGGCGGTTCGTCAGTAAAAGCAAGGGCAGGCGCAACGGCAAGCAGCGAATTAGAAAGCACTGGAAAGAGGTACATCTTATCGGAACTAAAAGGGGAGTATCACATGGGAGATTTAGCGGAGGGCATTTCACCCAGTGGCATCTCTTCCCTTTTGATGTTTATGCTACCGAGATTCTGGGAGCGCAGGTTCAACCTGATGAGGCAGAGGAATATCTGAAAAACGAAATCATCAAGTTATGGGGCTATTGAATGACACTCACAGTAATTGAGACCAGAGCAGACTTACAAACTGCTATTCTAAGGCAACTTGGAATGGGTGAGAAAAAGGCATTACACGGCGAGCTTCTTGCTCAAAGATTAGGATTAACAACTGATAATGAGAAACGGCAGATGCGGGAGGAAATAGTCCAGATGCGCCATGCCGGTATAAGAGTTATCGGCTCACAAAAAGGTTACTTCCTAGCTCAAGACGATAAGGAAATCAAGGAAGCTATGGAAACGACACTGAATTATATTAAAAGCCTTTGCTACGTTAAGGCGGATTATAAGAGGCTTCTCAATCAGGTAAACGGACAGTACAGAATGAGGTTGGGATGAAGACACAAATATTAGTGACTTACAAAGACGGCAGGAAATCAGAACTTATGACGCATTTAAGTTCCGAAGATTCTCCTAGTCCCAAATCTATTTTCTGTCTTAAATGCCAAGAGGAAACCTATCATTACTTCTCTTGTATTTCAGATAAACGTGGTGAATTGTGGCGATGCCCTAGATGCCTTAATTTAATAGAGAAAACAAAAGTGAGTACCCCATGACCACAGCAAATAATCAACAGGGGATGATAGGGTGAAAATATTAGTGGCTTGTGAATGTTCGGGGCGTGTTAAAACAGCCTTTAGAAATAGAGGGCATGATGCTTGGAGTTGCGACTTGAAACCATCTGAAATCCCCGATGATAAATTCCATATTCAAGATGATGTATTGAAGCATTTTAACGATGATTGGGACATGATGATAGCACATCCGCCATGCACTTATTTATCTTGGGCGGGTACACGTCATTGGAATAATGATGGGCGATTTATCAATCGTATTCACGCCATCAACTTCTTTATGGAGTTTGTATTTTCATCCATTGAGAAAGTTTGTATTGAAAATCCGCTTGGCATAATGAGTCAAGTTTTCAGACCGCCAGACCAGACTCTGCACCCATATTATTTCGGGGATAGTGATATGAAACGGACATGCCTATGGTTGAAAAATTTACCACCTTTAGAATATCAACTTACAGATAATCTTTTCGGTTATAGAACCGCTGCGGATAAACCAGAACCTATAAGTATAGATGCAACGCCGAAGCATCAGAAGAGATATTTTACAGACTCTAAAATACGTGATGTTGATTTGCGTTCTAAAACATTTACAAGTATTGCCAACGCTATGGCAGAACAGTGGGGTAGTTTATGACCATAAGAACCCACTGTAAAAGGTGGTATTGATATGAACGATAAATGCCCTAGACCTAATTGCGGCGGCACGTTAGTTATTGTGAGAGACATCTACAATGATACCTATTTGGAGTGCGACTTGTGCAGCAGGATTACTCCCTTAGGGGAACTTACCCCTCTTAAAAAGGTGAGTGATGCTCGGCACTATGACCACCAGCCAGTTTATCAGCATTTCAATACCCCGCAATTAAGTCCTGCTTTAAGGTTGACAACAAAGGAAAGCCGATTTTCTATAAAGCAAAAGCCAAGTGAAATTCCCAGACTAAAGCCCGGTGGATTCCATGTTTTAAAGGGGGCGAGAGTGTGAACAATGTATCTAAAACAATTCAGTGGTGTCGGTGGACAATCAATCCAGTTAAAGGTTTATGCCCTGTTGGGTGTAGTTACTGCTATGCAAGACGGATGTATAAACGCTACCACTGGGACGAGACAGTCCGTTACGACCCGTCCGTGTTCATTGACCTTAATAGAGCCAAACCAGGCGATAGGATATTTGTTGGTTCGACCATCGACCTGTTTCACCCTTTATGCTCGATGTGGAATGACGAGATTATAGACATCTGCGCCCAACAGAAGGCACTAACTTTTATCTTCCTTACCAAGTGTCCTGAATACCTGCCTAAAGAGTGGCCTGATAACTGCTGGGTGGGCGCGAGCGTTTGTAATGATAAAATGCTCGATGTGGCGGTTGATAAACTTGAGGATATACAAGCTAAAACGAAAATCATATCCTTCGAACCATTGCTTGAACGTCTAACATTATCACTGGATTACACTTTTTATTATTCTGGTGTATCGTGGGCTATCATCGGCCCACAGACACCTTATTCTCCCAAGACAGCACCACATATTGAGTGGGTAAAAGAGATAGTGACCGCCGCGGACAAGGCAAATATACCGGTGTTCCTAAAAAACAATCTCGTCCGATTGCTCGTTGGTAATAAGTCCTTTACCGAAGCCGACCCAATTTTTATACACAAAGACGGTGGCTGGTACACATTGCGTCAAGAGTTCCCGGAAAGGAAGAAATAATGGCGAGACCAAAATCAGATACTATTGATTACTTCACCCATGATGTAGATGCTTCAGAAAGGAAAACCCTGACTGTTATTGAGGGAAGTTATGGGATAGCCGGTTATGCTTTCTGGTATAAACTCCTGGAACGGCTAGGGAAGTCCGAAGGCCACTATTTCAATGCCAGTAACCCTACTGATTTAGAGTTTCTGTCACGGAAATGCGGTAGTGATGTAGTTTCTGGAACGGGAATTCTTGACAAGTTGGCAGAGATAGACGCCATTGACCGGATACTGTGGACACATGGCGTAGTCTGGTCGCAGAACTTTGTAAATCGTCTGGAAGATGTTTATAAAAAGAGGGGTAGACCTTTACCACTAAAGCCAAATTTCTGTAACGGGAACTGCGACCATTCAGATATAACAGGTGGGATTCTTGGAACGGGAACTGACGAAAAGGCAGGTAAAAGCGGAGTTTCCACCCCAAAAACGCCACAAACTAAATTAAAGGAAATTAAAGGAAATAATAGTAAAGGAAATAAAACTACTACTACCACCCCTACCCCTCCTAACGAAAAATTGTTGTCGTCCTTTCCGGAAGAGGTTAAAGAAAAAGATATATTTGTTTTGTGGGAAGAGGAAATAGGTAAGATAACACCGACAGTAAGAGATACACTTATTGATGCTATTGAACATTTTGGTGAGGATTGGGTAAGGGATGCGATTAAGGAGGCCTCCAGGTCAAATAAGAAAGACTGGCGATACATCGAGGGTATCTTAAAGAACTGGGCGCGGGATGGTAAAGATGTTGGTCCGCCAGGCCAGCGCCGGGATCGAGACACGGGTAAATACTTCAAGGGTAAATACGGTCACATGGTCAGCCGATAGCGATAGCAGAACTGAAAATTATAGAGGAGGTGAACTAGATGGCAGGAGAGATTAAATCTAGAGCACAATCTGTGAACGACAAAAAATGGTATTACTTCCCCCTAAAAAGTCTGATAGCCGAACATGGAGGTTATGATGAGAATAACTTTGTCAATTGGTGTGAGTACACAGGCTTAAAAGACAAGAACGGCAAAGAATACTACGACTGCGACATCATGCAATGGATACAACCCGATTACACTTCAACGAGACTAGAAAAAGTTGTCCGGCATGATGGTGGATGGTGGATAGCTGACCTTAAGACGGGTGAAGTAATGATACCTTTAAGAGCGAAAGAAGCAATCTTACGAACTATCATCGGCAACGTATATGAAAACCCTGAACTTATCGGCAGAGTGTCACAAGAACGGTATCTTGCACGCCGTTGCACATATCAAGAAGCAAAATTACTAACAGAAACCCAAGCTGAAATCTCATTCAAGGCAGGCGCAGATGCTGAACACGCCAAGCTCTCTAAAGTTACTGATAAGAAGCTGGCGGAGATTGTGATTACGGTACTTAAAGAAGTGGCTTCTGTAGCATCAACAAATACAATGCTACATCACCATTTTGGTTCTAACAAGTATGTAAAAGACTTAAAAGGTTTTGATGATTATGCCCGTGACATTCTCTCCCGCATCTCCACAGTCCTCAAAGCAAGGGAAGGGGAAGTAGTAAAGAAGGCATACCAAGAAGGGGCAAAATCAAGACAAGATGAAATTGACGGTCTGAATAGGGACTTTAATATCGTCACAAAAGGAGGACAACTAAATGAGTAAGGATTTAAGAGAACAGATAGATGAAATAGGAATGGACTCTGCACAACCTATATCTTCCGCCACCATAGAAGCAATCTTGGATTTGCCTGAAATAAAAGAAGCCCTTAAATTAGCCGACCTGCTCTCTAAAGTAGATACAGAACTCGCGCTAATAAGTGATGAGGATTTAGAACTTGCCAATATAAAGGCTATCAATAAGTGGCACGAGTTTTACATGGAGAATAGAGATACGATGAATTTATACCAGCAGGAAAAAGAGAAGACAAACATATTTAGAAGGGCTTATGCCCAAGCTCAATTAGATGCCAACCAAAAAGCCATCCAACTCTCTACCTTACAAGCGGGGGAGAAGGCTAAGAAAGAGGGTAACATGGCTGATAAAAAGTGTGAATTTAACAGAAAGGGTTTTTGCTACGCTTTAGTTTGTTATTCAAATGAAAAGTGTAAAGCAAAAGATAAAAACGGCGTTCCTAAATATTCAATCGGGAGGCAATATGAACAAGTCAACACAAGATAAGTGGGAAGAACTATTAAAGAAACGCGGGTGGACTTTTGATGGTTTCTTTTG
Organism: uncultured Dehalococcoidaceae bacterium; assembly: GCA_964353385.1. GTDB lineage: Bacteria > Chloroflexota > Dehalococcoidia > Dehalococcoidales > RBG-16-60-22 > RBG-13-51-18. The sequence goes on along the minus strand of CAYGVP010000007.1, from coordinate 1,211 downwards.
GCATAATCCTGAAGGCAGAGTAGATAAAAAACCCCCTCTTACCCTTGACAATCTATTTAAGTATGTCGTGCCAGAGGTAATTAGGCAAGAGGGATATTATCTAATCAACATTCAACATACTGGTTTGCACCCTGATATTGAGATGCTTCGATGGGGTGTCGGAATACGGATTGAAGGTATAAATGATTCCTGCGTGGATTCAAATGACTTAAAAGATGCCTTACTAAACGCCTGTTATCAAGCCTTAATAGGAGAGGAAAAACATGGGAATTAAAATCAATGAATATATGCCGGATAAAGAGAAGGAGATACAGGAACTAGAGAAAGATATTGAAAGTACCCGATTCTTAAATATTACGCATCCTAAAAGTAGACTAAAAAGAAAACCAAAGTCAACCGCCGAGCGCAATTTTATAGCAGGTATGATTGATATTCTAACTGTTATTGAGTCCCGTTATCTAGTAAAGAAGGAGGGCAGAATCAATGGATAGACTACTTACACTAGAGGAAATAGAAAAGGTTATAAGCGATTTGGTGGATAAATGCCTTAATGAGCATAAGAGTGTTGGGTGGGAAGATTTAATACAAGCAGGTGCGCAAGCCTGCCATGACAAACTCGCCAGCATACCTGAAAAGCTGGTGGAAAGTTTACAGGAGATAGAGCTTTTTGAAGGTGGGTATCACTTAACTAGACCGCATGACATGGACTATCATCGACATCTAACTCCAAATGGCGCAAAAGAGTTTCTCTCCCACATCTCCACAGTCCTCAAAGCAAGGGCTGAGAAGGATATATCCGAAGCATATTCAACAGGCTATAACAAAGCAGTTTTTGACCTATCAACTAAATGCGAATATTGCCAGTCTCTCCAAAAGGAGGAGTGATGAAGGTTGCAATCTACGCCAGGGTAAGCACAACGGATAAAGGGCAGGACCCAGAATTACAACTGCGTCCCATGCGCGAATACTGCGAGAGAATGAGTTTGCTATGGGATGAGTATGTCGATTATTCCTCCGGCATCAAGGAAAGCCGTCCAGAGCTTGACAAACTTATGGTAAAAATAAAACTACGTGAATATGACATGATAATCGTCTGGCGTTTAAGCCGGTTGACCCGCAGCCTAAAGCAGTTGATTGATATAGTTTACAACGAGCTACGGCCGAGGAATATTGGCTTTAAGTGCATCACTCAGGATATAGATACCTCAACT